>JBIPLL010000247.1:0-4995 GCA_044368425.1 Beijerinckiaceae bacterium | reverse complement strand
TTCCCGGAAATTCAAGCCACCTCTACCAGGGCGCCGAGATCCATAACGCGCCCAAGCGCAAGCGGGAGAGGCAGGAAAAGATCGCCAATCCGGCCAAGGATCCCTTCGCCAGCGATCCGCTAAGCGACTTCACGCGAACGCTGCAGAGCCGGCTCCTGTCCGGGCTTTCCGACAAGATCACCGAGGCGATCTACGGTGCCAATCCGCAGGGATCGGGCACCTTCGTCGTGGACGGCACGACCGTCAGCTTCAAGACGGTCGGCTCCACCATTCAGCTCGTGGTGACGGACGGCATCCGCACCACCCAGATCGCGTTGCCTCGCCAATGAGCCGTCGCCCCCGCCTGTCCCTCCTGATCGCGGCCATGGCCATCGGCCTCTCGGGCTGCGGCGGGACAATCGTCGATCCGCTGCGCCAGGCGCCGCAGGCGGGCCTGATGACACCGACCGCGCTCGATCTCGCCAAGGTGCCGGCGCTCTCGCAGGCGGTGCCGATCTCGGTCTTCGACTTCCCCGATCTCACGGGCGCGCACAAGCCATCGGAGCGGTTTGCGGAATTCTCGCGCGCGGTGACGCAGGGCGGGCTGCCGATCCTTGTCGACGCGCTGAAGGGGGCCTGCGAGGGCCAGTGCTTCCGCGTCATCGAGCGGGCGGGGCTGAAGAACCTGCTTCAGGAGCGCCAGATCATCCAGGCGACGCGCGCCGAACACGCGATGCCGGTCAAGCTGCCGCCGCTCATGTTCGCGGGCGTGCTGATCGAGGGCGGCATCGTCGGATACGATACCAATACGCTCACGGGGGGCGCCGGTGCGCGCTATCTCGGCGTGGGTGGCGACACCCGATACCGGCAGGACGTGGTGACGGTCGGCCTGCGGCTCGTCAGTGTCCAGTCTGGCGAGGTCCTGCGCTCGATCACGACATCCAAGACGATCTATTCGGTCGGCGTGCAAGGCAGCGCCTTCCGCTATGTCGCGCTCGATTCCCTGCTCGAGATCGAGGCCGGGCTGACACGCAACGAGCCGCCACAGCTTGCCGTGCGCGAAGCCATCGAACTGGCAGTCTATACGCTGATCATGGACGGCGCACGCGCCGGCGACTGGCGCTTCCGCGACGAGGCAGCCGGAAAGGCGGCGCTGAAGCTCTATGATGAGCGGCGCAACCGCCCCCTGCGCGAGACGGACGAACTGCCGACGGGCGACGAGGTGGCGCAGGCCGAATAGAGGACGTCGTGCGATTCCCCCTTGCGCCGGCGTTAAATTCCGCCACCCTTGACCCAAGCCGGCACAGGAGGCGTGGCGGCCAAGGGGGAACTTCTGATGAAACGCTTTTCTTTGCTGCCGTGCGTCCTTGCGCTCGGCCTGACCACGATGGCAGCGAGCGCGCCGGCCCTTGCGCAATCTGCAAAGCCGAAGGCGACGAAGCCGCCGGCCAGCGTGACCTTGACCAATGCCCGCGCCGTGTCCCTAACCATGGCCGAGATCGTGCTCGCCGACGGGTCGCATGTCGTTGCCCGCATCACGAAGGCGCTCGAGCCCGGCAAGTCCGTGACGCTGAAGCTGAACAAGCCCAAGGGCTGCAGCTACATGGTCAATGGTGGCTTCGAGGACGAGAGCGAGGTCGATACGGGCGTGATCGACCTGTGCAAGGACGCCAAGATCCGCCTCGTGGAGTGATCCGCCTCGTGGAGTGATCCGGTCTGCGGCCGACCGGCGCATCACACGGCGGGTGCTCCGGTCTTCATCAGCTTGTAGACGATCGAGTCGGTGAGCGCCTCGAAGGACGCGTCGATGATGTTGGCGGAGACGCCGACCGTCGACCAGCGGCCCCCCGTATCGTCGCCCGACTCGATCAGCACGCGGGTCACTGCGTCCGAGCCGCCCTTGAAGATGCGCACCTTGTAGTCGATCAGCTCGATATCCTCGATGAAGCGCTGATAGACGCCGAGATCCTTGCGCAAGGCCACGTCGAGCGCGTTGACCGGACCATTGCCCTCCGCCGCCGAGATCAGGGATTCGGAGCCCACGCGCACCTTGACGGTTGCCTCCGCAAAGGTCGCAAGCTCGCCCAGCGCATTGTAGCGGCGCTCCACATTCACCTTGAAGCGCTCGACCTGAAAGAAGGTCGGCACCTCGCCCATGGCGCGGCGTGCGAGCAGATAGAGCGAGGCATCGGCGCGCTCGAAAGCATAGCCCGTGGCCTCCTTCTCCTTGATCTCGTCGAGGATGCGCGACAGGCGGTGATCGTCGCGCGAGATCGAGACGCCGATGCGCTCAAGCTCCGAGACGAGGTTCGACTTGCCGGCCTGGTCGGAGACCAGCACCTTGCGGGCATTGCCGACGCTGCCGGGCGTCACATGCTCGTAGGTGCGCGGGTCCTTGGCCATGGCGGAGGCGTGGATGCCCGCCTTGGTGGCGAAGGCGGAGGCGCCGACGAAGGGGGCATGGGCGTCGGGCGCGCGGTTGAGGATCTCGTCCAGCGCGCGCGAGGCGTGGGTCAGCTTGGCGAGCTGCTCGTCCGTGACGCCGATGGCGAAGCGGGAGGCGAGCGCGGGCTTCAGCTTCAGCGCCCCGATCAGCGTGACAAGATTGGCATTGCCGCAGCGCTCGCCCAGCCCATTCAGCGTGCCCTGAACCTGCCGCACGCCGGCCTCGATAGCAGCAATCGAATTGGCGACGGCGCATCCGCAATCGTCGTGGGCATGGATGCCGAGATGGTCGCCGGGCACGACCCGCGTCACACGTGCGACGATGTCGGCGACCTCCTCGGGCAGGCTGCCACCGTTCGTATCGCAGAGCACGACCCAGCGCGCGCCGGCCTCGAAGGCGGTGCGGGCGCAGGCGAGCGCATAATCCGGGTTGGCCTTGAAGCCGTCGAAGAAATGCTCGCAATCGATCATGGCCTCGCGGCCGGCCGCGACGACCGCCTGCACGCTTTCGCGGATTGCGGCGAGGTTGTCCTCGAGCGTGGTCTCCAGCGCGACATGGACGTGATAGTCCCAGGCCTTGGCCACGAGAACGATTGTCTCGGCCGCGCTGTCGAGCACGCCAGCAAGCCCCGGATCATTGGCAGCCGAACGCCCGGGGCGGCGCGTCATGCCGAAGGCGGCGAAGCGGGCATGTGTCGTGCGCTTCTCGCGGAAGAAGGCGGTGTCGAGCGGGTTGGCGCCGGGAATGCCGCCTTCCACGTAATCGATGCCGAGCCCGTCGAGCAGCGTGGCGACGGCCCGCTTGTCCTCGAGCGAAAAATCGACGCCGGTTGTCTGCGCTCCGTCGCGCAAGGTCGTGTCGAAGAGGTGGACGCGGGCAGGCGCGCTCATGTCATATCAACCCATAGAGACGCAGCGTGACGAGCACGGCTGCCGCCAGCAGGACAAGTTTGAACCCGATGAGGACGAGCCAGCGGCGGGGAAAGCCGCCATCGCTGGGGGCGGGAGTTCGGGGGGCAGGAGATCCGGTCATGCGCGGCCTCCCGTGCGGGGCGAGGTCGAGGCAGGCAGTGCCTTGTCCATCAGGGTGGCGCCCAGCCATTGGTCGCCCAGCATGCGGGTCATGCGCTGCTGGGGCACATAGCGGCGCGCCGCGAAGAAGGGTTCGGCGTTGTCGCTGGCCACGACCTTGAGCTTGCCCGCGCCGCGCGCGCCGGCGAGCTTTTCCAGCGCATCGACGAGCAGCGTCGCCACGCCGCGCCGGCCCGTGGCGGGATCGACATAAAGCATCTCGATCTCGTCGGCGCCCTTCAGCGCGGCAAAGCCCACGGGCCGGCCGCCCAAAGTGGCGACGAGCGTCAGCATGGAGGCGAGGCGCTTGCCGAACGCGGCCTCGTCGTCGACTGTTGCCGCCCAGGCCTCCTGCTGTGCCTGGCCGTAATCCTCGCCCGTCAGCTCCTCGATCGCCGAGCGGAAGATCTCGGCCAGCAGCGGCGCGTCGTCGGGCAGGAAGGGGCGAAGGCCGGGGCCGCCGGTGGAGGGTCCGGTCACGATTTCAGCTCCCAGGTGGTCACAAGCTCGCCCGCCGCGTCCTTGCCGTCCTTGACCGCGATGCCCATCGCGGCAAGTTCGTCGCGCAATTCGTCCGAGCGCTTCCAGTCCTTCGCCTTGCGCGCGGCGAGGCGTTCCGTGACGAGCGTCTCGACAAGAGCCTGCTCAATGCTCGCCCGCCTCTTGTGCTCTTCGTGTCGCTCGTGCCTGCGGCGTCGGAAATCGACGATGTCGATACCGAGAAAGCGCGTATCTGCAATCAGTTGCCGCGCTGCTGACTCACGGACTGTAACCGTCTCTCCGTCATGGGCAACGCGATACAGGCGGTGCAGATGAGCCATAGCGGCTGGCAGGTTCAAGTCGTCGGCCAGCGCTGAAAGCAGATCCTCACCAAGGGCGTTGGAATCGGGGTCCTTTACGTCCGGGGCTCCCGTACCTTCAACGATGTCGACGAGAGCCGAAAAGCGCATCAAGGTCGCCTCAGCCTCCTCCAGCCCCTTCACCGTCCAGTCGATCGGCTTGCGGTAATGGGTCTTGAGCATGGCGAGGCGCAGCACGTCACCGGGCCAGGAGCGGCCGCCGAAGCGGTCGGTGCGCAGCAATTCGTGGATGGTGATGAAGTTGCCGAGCGATTTCGACATCTTCTCGCCTTCGACCATCAGGAAGCCGTTATGCATCCAGATATCGGCCATGGCGGGGGTGTCGAGGGCGCAGCAGCTTTGCGCGATCTCGTTCTCGTGATGGGGGAAAACGAGATCGATGCCGCCGCCATGGATGTCGAAGGTATTGCGCGCGGGGTCCTCGCAGGTCAGGCCGCCGCCATAAGGGGCAAGCAGCGTGGCCATCGACATGGCCGAGCATTCGATATGCCAGCCGGGGCGGCCGAGCGGCGCAATATTGGCGGGCGAGGTCCAGCCCGGCTCTCCGTCCTTCGAGGGCTTCCAGAGCACGAAATCCATCGCGTCGCGCTTGTAGGGGGCGACATCGACGCGGGCACCGGCCAGCATCTCGTCGAGCGAG
>JBIPLL010000693.1:0-4433 GCA_044368425.1 Beijerinckiaceae bacterium | reverse complement strand
CAATGTTTTCACGCGTGATTACTTTGCAATAGAGATCGCTTTTGTCGGCACTGTCAGAGGAAAATCTTGGGTTCAGGCTTCGCTGCCCCATCGCTATCGATTGGGCAAAGAACGTCTGACTTTGAGGGAAAACCCCTCAGAAGTTGGCGAAGCGCTGGCAACCGGGCAGTTAGAGCGTACAACTCCGATCCAATCGTCTGCAACCCCGATTTTTATCTGACAGTGCCCCATGAACTATTCAATCGTTAAATTTGCCAACAGTCGCGCTCGTCACGTCCGTTCGTAGGCGGCCAGTTAGCTCCGTAAATCAAACTCGTTGTGGACAAGATAGCGGTCGAACTGATTGAGGAGCTTCTTCTGCCGGGCGCTGCCACTCGGAGCGCTGCGATAAAGTTCGATCAAGACGCGGCTCAGGTGGTGCATGGTCGAGTAGTAGCCGTTGCGTTGATTGCCCGTCCAGCCGCCGAATTGGGTCAGGACCCTGTCAACTGCATCGAATGTCAGGTCCGGCCACTGGCTGCCAGACTTCCTGTTGAGGGTATTGGCTTGACTGCTATGCTGCGTCATCGTTTTCGCGTCGTTGATGACAGGATGTAAGCTGATGCACCCGTTTTTTGCGCTTGTTGCGGCTTTTGGCATGCTCCTGCTTGCACCGCGTGCAGAAGCGCAGCCAGCGGCAACGAGAGGCGAGACAATCGTCATCTTGGATATGTCAGCCTCGATGTGGGGCCGGATCGGCGACAAGCCCAAGCTTGAGATCGCACGAGAAGCCGTCCGCAACATGTTTTCCCGCTTCCCGGCCACCAGCCGCGTCGGGCTGATGGCGTATGGGCACCGCCAAGCCGGGCAATGCAGTGACATCCAGATGCTATTTCCTCCTGGGCTCGTTAACGCGACCGTGGCCAGTGGCGCTCTTGATCGGCTGACGGCTCGTGGAAAGACGCCGCTCACTGAGGCTGTACGACAGGCAGCGGCGGCACTGCGTAGCAGGGAGCAAGGCGGCACCATTATCCTCGTGACTGATGGCATAGAGACCTGCGGTGGCGATCCCTGCGCGCTCGCTGCGGAGCTAGAAGCAACCAATGCTTCGTTTACGGCCCATGTGGTTGGGTTTGATCTGCGCACGCCATCCGAGCGCGCGCGGGTGGCCTGCATCGCCGAGCGGACAGGCGGACTGTTCGTGCCTGCGGCAAACGCGGAAGAACTGGCGGGTGCCCTTGCCCGCACCGCCGAACCTCGTACAGCAAGTATGACACCGGTCCCCCCACCGCGTGGCATCGGGCTGCGTGCGACCCAAGGTTCAGGTGGGCCAACTGTGGCTGATGCCAGCTTCACTGTCTTGCGTGAGGGCGAGGAAACGCCCTTGCATGAAGGCAGCGCCATCCTCCTGCCACTGAAGCCTGGCCGCTACATTGTGACAGCAACAACCAACCTCAGCATTGGCACGGTGACGGTGACCGTCACGGCGACAGCACCAGCCGAGATCGTGGTGCCACTGACAGGTGAGTTACCCCGTGCGACCGTCACGCCAGCACAGGGGAGTGCGCAGGCAACAGGCCCGATCATGGTAGATTGGACCGGCCCTAACGAGCCGGATGACTATCTAGTGATTGCGCCCACTACGCGGGGCCAGGACGAGCCTGAAACGCGCCACTATGGTTGGACACGCGACGGCACACCTCAGGCACTGCGTGTGCCAGCCACTGCCGGGGCATACGAAGTGCGCTATCTTCTGGCCCGTGCTGGAAGGCCGATTGCGCGCGCGGCGCTGACGGTCACACCGGTGACAGCAACGCTCGATGCCACAGCGGAGATTACTGCCGGTGGCCTTGTCTCCGTGCAATGGACAGGCCCGAAAGCACCAGCCTCATGGATCGGCATTGTGCCCGTTGGTGCAGCACCCGGCGACTATATCAATGGCGCTTTCGTTTATGTCGAAGATGCGGCAACTCCGCTGTCGCTGACCGCGCCAGCAACGCCTGGGCGCTACGAGATCCGGTTTGTCGAAGGCGTAGACGGCACGGTGCTGACAACACGCCCTCTGAACGTGACTGCCGCCACGGCGACCATCAGTGGCCCTGACAGCGGAATGTCGGGCAGCCCAGTGACGATCGCATTTTCGCCAGCGCAAGCTCCGCAAGGCAGCTTCATTTCGATCATCCAACCCGGCACTGACGCATCAGCCTACATTCATGGTTCGTGGGCCAATGTCGACGGCGAAACGGTGACCATCCAGCTCCCGGTGACCCCTGGCACCTATGAGATGCGGTATGTCCTCGTGGCACCTGGCAAGGCCGAGATTCTAGCCCGCCGACCGATCATTGCCACCCCGCCGGTGGGATCGCTCGATGCCCCCGACGTGGCCGCAGTGGGCGCAAGCATTTCTGTTCGTTTCACCGGCCCACGTGGACGCAGCGACTACATCACCGTCGTCGCTCCAGGAGCAGCTGGCGACAAGTACACCACGTATTTCACCGTGACGGGTGACGAAACAGACGGTCAACTGACCATGCCGACCGTGCCAGGGGCATATGAGCTTCGCTATGTCATGGGGCAGGCAGATGCTGACAAGGCGGTGATCGCAAGACGGCCCATTGTCGTGCGATGATGCCAATCTGCGCCAATAACGACCCTGCTAAGGCATCTATCATCGGTACGCCGGGAACAGTCTTGAGAATCTCTTGTGAGCGACCTGCCAAGAGTTGGGTGCAAACAACATCAAAGGTATGCCGTCGCGGCAATTGGCCTGTTGTGCCGACCATGACCTTTTGGTTTCACTGCCCCTCTCTCATGACATTCAAACCGGAGTGAACTGGATGCCGACTTTTCGCTACCTTCCCATCCTGCTGTTGTCCGGAATGCTGGTTGCGATACCGGCTCGGGCTGATGATATTCGCGATGCGCTGACAGAGGCGCAGAAGGCCTATGCGGCGGGCGATATTGCCGGAGCCAAACAGGCACTGGATGTGGCCTCGCAGCTTCTGGCGCAGAAGAACGCCGATGGGCTGGCGAAGTTCTTGCCCGCTGCTCTGACAGGTTGGAAAGCGGATGCGGCTGAAACCGATGCCAGCGCTGCCGCAGTTTTCGGCGGTGGCCTGATCGCCAAACGCGAGTATCGCAGAGGCTCGACCGAGGTGACGGTTCAGATACTGTCCAACTCGCCGATGATGATGCAGATGAGCGCCATGTTCAACAACGCCCAGATGCTCGGCTCTATGGGGCGTGTATTCCGCATCAAGGGCAAGACAGCCGTGCTGACCCGCGAGGGCACCATCCAGATCGTGCTAGGTAAGGCCTTCGTTATCATTGAGGGTTCTGGTAGCGAAGCTGACAAGCGCGCCTATCTTGATGCGCTTGATCTCGCAGCCATCGAGAAGTTTGGCACATGATCAGTTGGGGCTTGCGTCATCTGTGCGTTGGTCTGGCATTGCTCGGCCTGGGCATAACTACGGCCCATGCCGACCTTGAAAAGACGTTCACAGGTGCTGTGACCCCGGCTTGTCATCCAGATGAGGCTAGAGTCCTTGGCTGAGATTGGCGCAGTTGCGCCGGTGGAGCAACGGACGATCGGCGGAGTTGGTCGGGGTTGCGCAGCCGATTGTCCGTTGCGGTGAGATTGGCGGCGTAGGCTGCCGGCGTGAGATAGCCGAGCGCCGAGTGGGGCCGGCGCTGGTTGTAGCCGGCGACCCATCTGGCGATCACAGATCGGGCGTGATCCAGATCGTAGAAGATCGTCTCGTTCAGGAGTTCATCGCGCATCCGGCCGTTGAAGGCCTCACAGATTCCGTTTTGCATTGGCTTGCCAGGGGCGATGAAGTGCCAAGCCAGCTTGGTTGATTGAGTCCATGCGAGCATGGCGTTGGAAGTGAATTCCGTGCCGTGGTCGCTGACGATCAGCCCGGGCTTGCCGCGGCGGGCGATGATGGCGTCGAGCTCGCGAGCCACGCGCCGTCCCGAGATCGAGGTATCCGGGATCGCCGCAAGGCACTCCTTCGTCACGTCGTCGATGACGTTCAGGATGCGGAAGCGACGGCCCGAGCCAAACTGGTCATGGACGAAATCGAGCGACCAGCGCGCATTCGGCCTCGCCTCGACCAGGATCGGCGCCCGCGTGCCCGTGGCCCGTTTACGGCCACGGCGGCGTCGCACAGACAGCCCTTCCTCGCGATAGAGCCGTTGCGTCTTCTTGCGGTTCACCGCGTGCCCTTCATGGCGCAGCAGCACATGGAGGCGCCGATAGCCGAACCGGCGCTGCTCGGCCGCCAACTGGCGCAACCGCTCACGCAAGCCCTCATCGCTTGGCCGTCGCGATCGGTAGCGGACCATCTTGCGGTCCGCTCGAATGACCTGGCACGCCCGCCGCTCGCTCATCTCGTAGGTCGTCGTGAGATGAGCGACAGCTTCCCGCTTAACGGCGGGCGTCAGAATTTTTT
>JBIPLL010000694.1:0-3605 GCA_044368425.1 Beijerinckiaceae bacterium | reverse complement strand
CGAGACAGAACCCGCAAGTGCTCCAAGACACTCCCCTGTTTGAAGACGGGGAGTACGCCAGGCGTCGCGACTACGCCACCCACCAAGACAAGCCGAGCCGCTACACGCTGCTGCGGGAAGTGCAGATCGAGTTCATGACCGATGCCATGAGCCCCGAGATCGAGATGATCGACCTCCCCGGGCTCGGCGTCGACAAGGAAAGCGACGACCGGCTGACCATCAACTTCCTGCCGCAGCTCGACGGCGCGTTCATGTTCCAGCTCTCCAATCAGGTGAAGTCGGCGGAGGTCTCGCGGCTCGCCGAACCAATGCGGCGGCAGCATCAAACCACGCTCGGCGGCCGCGTCTGGATGGTGGTGACCCGCTGCGACGACCTCAACGATCTCCAGCTCAAGGGCCCACCCGAAGATCCCTCGCAGCCGTCGATGTTCTGCCACTTGAACGAAACGCTCAAGAATCAGGGGCTTTCTCGCGATGCCGTGATCTTCGTGGGCAACGCCTATCACGTGGTCTTGATGGAGGCCCGTGCCACCGGTGCCCCGGGCGTGCCGGCCGAGGTTCGCGGCCGCTTTCCAAACATCTTGAAGTTCACGCCTGACGACCAGCCGGTGATCCCGGAACGCTGCGCCCAGTACGAGGGGCAGGTGGATCCGTGGCGGCGGTTCGTGCTGGACGCGGGCCTTCCGCATCTTCGGGAGACAATGCAGACCCGTGTGGCCGAGTCGGTCCGGGCACAGACGAGGCGCACCGTCGCCGACGGTCTCTCGACCGTCATCAACCGTCTGATCAGCGAACTACAGGTCGCCCAGCAGCAGTGCGGCATGACAGTCGAGCAGATGCGGAATGCGATCGCTTGGAGCGGGAAACTGGCGACGCTCGCCGCCGCGGTTGGCCGAGATCCCAAGTATGTGCAACCGCTGGTCGATACGGTCACGGGCGACATGACGAGGCGACTCCAGGAGTGGGGTATGCCGCCCGACCACCAGCTCGCGGAAATCCACTCCAGCCTCGCCCGTCTCCTGGCACGCTCGGGCGCCGACGAGGCCCGGAAGGCGACTGAGGACGTCGTCGGCGAGGTCGGCCGCGATCTCGAGGCCCAGGTCGCCACCACGCCCGTGCCCGAGGCGGCCGACCTCCCCACACCGCTGGATCACTGGGCGGCCACCGCCGAGACCTATCTCCTGGCCGGCAAGACATCGGGCCGGTCAGACGCTCAGGGAAAAGGGAAAACCAGCCGCGAGTTCCGGCAGGAGATCTTCCAGGGCCTCGAAAACGACGCGAGCCCTTTCGACGCGGCGGGCGAGACGCATCTCGCGGTCGCCGATTACCTCGAGATCATGCGGCGGAAGATCGGCCGCCTGGCCCAGACCTACGGCACGCGGCTGATCGAGGAGATTCAGAGCCATCTCGACTGGCTGGCGGATCGGTATCGCCGGGTCGGCAACGAGGTTGACCGTGTCGATTCGGCGGCCAAGGACGTGTATCGCACGCTCTGCGAACGCCTCGCAGCACTTCAACAGTAAAGGGAAGCCATGGCCGTTTCGATCCGGGCAGACAAGATCGTCCCGCGGACGGGGGTGCGAACCGAGCCGTTCTCGATCCGCAGCGCCGATCTCGTCGACGGGGTCCAACTCACGCCGGATCTTCTGAAGGGGATCGACGACTGGTTCATGGTCCTGTCGGTCACCAAGGACGTGGGGCGATTCATCACGTTCACGCCTCAAGGCGGCACCGAGAGCAAGACCGGGGCTGATGCGCGGCGCTACGTTGGGACGGCCCTCAAGGTGCCCGAAGCCGTGCTCAGGTCGAGAGACTTTGTCGTCGTCCGCCTCTCCAGGGATGCCAGCTTCAACTTCGACTGCCTTATCGATACCGACAACAACTCGCTGCTCGAAGCAGCAAAGAAACTTCAGGCCTCTGCCGGGCGGGGTGGCCTTGCCGCTGGCCTGCCCGTGCCCTTCATCATCGACGTCTTCGCCATTGAGCCATCCACGCGAAAGGTCCTAAGTTCGAGAGTGCAGGCCACCCTCTCACTCGCTCCGATGCGGATAATGGAGCGGTTCGATGGCTACGTCGCGATCGACTTCGGCAATACCAGCACGACGCTCGTACGAACGCGAACAAACGAGGAGGGGCTTGACGTCGTCCAAGCCGATGTCCGTCATCAGGATGACATTAAAGATGAGACGCCCTCCCCCGTGCGCACCTCACTGCGCATCAAGGCCTTCAAGCCCGTAGAGAAGCCCGAACATTTTCCGCAGTATGTCAGTCGTATCGGTGAGAAACTCAACGATTCCGCCGACTGCAACTGGCTCGTACTGGGGGCCGGGGCAATGGGCACAAAGAAGTTGGCCGATGACCCGAGCGACTGGCTGGTGCTCGGGGCCAAGCGACTTCTGTCGGACCGACGTCGCTCGGAGAGCGGGTCGGGTGCCGTGATCATGCTCGACAACCAAGTCCACACGATCCCGGCCGAAGATCCTGCGGAACTGTTCATCGCCAGCATGATCGCCGGGTTCTTCTTTCACGAGCAGTCGATCCCAACACCGATCGCGGTCACCTGTCCGACTACGTTCAACGAATCGGAAGTCGCTCGACTCCGCCGGACGGTGGCGCGTGCATTCCACAGAGTGCAGGGGGAGGCGGCGTCCTCGTTTCGCCAGGGAATGATCGACGCCCGAGTGCCGCTCGTGATCGACGAGGCATCAGCGGCGGCGTTTTATTTCGTTTACAAGGACTTCATGTGTGGGCCGGGGAGGATGCCTGCTTTCCGCTATCTCTATCCGAACGGCATGCATATGCTGCTGTATGACTGCGGCGGCGGGACGACCGATCTCTCGTTCGTGCGACTCGAGGCGCTGGACTCCGGCCACCTCAACCTGAGCGTGCTCGGCAGAGCCGGACACCGCTCGTTCGGTGGCGACTTCATCACGGAGCAGGTCTTTCGCCTGTTGAAGATGCGGCTGGCCCTAAAAAAGGGGGAGATCCCCGACCCACCTCCACCGGCGAAACTCGCCGAGTTTCTGCGGACCCACGAAAAGGATATCGACCGTTGCGTGCCCACGAAATACGAGGCACGTCAGATGCAAAACGAGGAATCGCAGGAGCGGCGCACGGCGACCCTCGCCCTCTGGAAGTTGGCAGAAGCGATGAAAGTCACTCTTGGGGAAGCGCCGAAGGTGTTCGCCGGCGAGCAAGATCGCCTTTTGATTGAAAACGTGGGCCACGCGTTTGATCTTGATCTTGGTCAGGTTGATGATTGGGGCAATCTCCTCGAAGTGTCCCGCAAGGAACTCGATGCCCTGATCGATCCGGAAATCGACCGAACTATCGACTATGCCAACGACCTGATACGCACCTCCACGACCGCGGTCGCAGAGAAACAGGCGACTGACGGAAGTCCGCCACTCGAAGTGCCTGAGGTTCACTGGGTCTATCTGGTTGGCAACGCGGCCCGCTATCCCCGCATCAAGGACCGGATGCTCGACTCCGAGCATGGCCTTCGCGTCCGGTTTCTGAAGGAGCGGTTCGCCGAGGTGCCATCGGAAGACTTCAAGAACTCGGTGGCCAAGGGAGCTGTGGTCGCCATGCGGTTCCAGCGGCAG
>JBIPLL010000288.1:0-4435 GCA_044368425.1 Beijerinckiaceae bacterium | reverse complement strand
TCGGGCGGGATGCGGCAGCGGGCCATGATCGCGATGGCCCTGTCGTGCAATCCCGAACTCCTGATTGCCGACGAGCCGACGACCGCGCTTGATGTCACGATCCAGGCGCAGATCATCCGGCTGGTGAAGCGCCTGCGCGCGGAACTCGGCATGTCGATGATCTGGATCTCGCACGATCTTGGCGTCGTCGCGCGCCTCGCGGACCGCGTGATCGTCATGTATGCGGGGCGGATCGTGGAGGAGGCGCCGGTGCGCGCCTTCTATGCCGCGCCGCGCCATCCCTATTCGATGGGGCTGCTGGCCTCGCTGCCCAAACTCGACGGCTCGCCGGACGAGAGGCTGCAACCGATCCCCGGCCAGCCGCCAGATCTCGCGCGGCTGAAGCCCGGCTGTTCGTTTGCCCCGCGCTGCGCCTTCGTGCGGGAGCGCTGCCTCGTCGAGGCGCCGCCGCTCACGCCGACCGGCGCCGATGCGCGCTCGCGCGTCGCCTGCTGGCGCGCCGACGAGATCGGGCCTGCGGCCATCAGGGAGGCTGCCCATGTCCACTGACGTGCTGCCATCCGCTGCAATCCCTGCTTCGCCGCCACAAGGGCCCGGCATCGAGCCGATCATCCGGGTCGAGAAGCTGCGCAAGCATTTCCCTGTCCGGAAGGGCGTTCTCGTCAAGCGGGTCGTCGGCTCGATCAAGGCGGTGGACGACGTGTCCTTCGAGATCGCGCCGGGCGAAACGCTTGGCATTGTCGGGGAAAGCGGCTGCGGCAAGTCCACGCTGGGGCGCACGCTGCTGCGCCTCTACGAGCCGACGGCCGGGCGCATCCTGATGGACGGCGTCGATCTGGCGAGCCTCGATCCGGCTGCGCTCAAGGCGCAACGCCGCTCGATGCAGATGATCTTCCAGGACCCTTACGCCTCGCTCAATCCGCGCATGACGGTGGGCAGCATCATCGGCGAGCCGTTCCTCATCCATGGACCGCCGCAGCAGGGCAGCGTGCGCGAGCGCATCGCGGAGCTGATGCGGCTCGTCGAGCTGAACCCGGCCTTCATCAACCGCTATCCGCATGAGTTCTCGGGCGGGCAGCGCCAGCGTATCGGCATTGCCCGCGCGCTGGCGCTCGATCCGAAGGTCATCGTGTGCGACGAGCCGATCTCCGCCCTCGACGTCTCGATCCAGGCACAGGTCATCAATCTTCTGAAGGACCTGCAGGAGCGGCTTGGCCTCACCTATGTGTTCATTTCCCACGATCTGAGCATGGTGCGCCATATCAGCCGGCGGATTGCGGTGATGTATCTCGGGCGCATCGTCGAGATCGCCGACCGGGAGACGCTGTTTCGCGCGCCGCAACATCCCTATACGCGCGCATTGCTGTCGGCCGTCTGCGTTCCCGACCCGACCATGTCGGATGCGGGCGAGATCGTGCTCGAAGGGGATCCGCCCAACCCGGCCAATCCGCCGGCCGGGTGCCGGTTCAGCTCGCGCTGCCCGTTCGCTTTTTCGCGTTGCCACGCTGAGGAACCGCAATTGACGTCGCGCGGTGCAGGGCACATGGCAGCGTGTCATCTCGACGCATGAAGGCGGGGAGCAGAATCTTGGGCGCGCATTACGACACGATCATCAGCGGCGGCACGGTCGTCACGGCCGGGGACAGCATCGCCTGCGATATCGGAATCCGGGACGGGCAGGTGGCGGCGCTGGGGCGCGATCTCGGCACTGCGGACCGGACAATCGACGCGACCGGCAAGCTCGTCATGCCCGGCGGGATCGACAGCCATGTCCATATCGCCCAGCCGTCGGGCGACGGCATCGTGATGGCCGACGATTTCGAGAGCGCGACGCGCTCCGCCGCGCTTGGCGGAACGACGACGGTCATGCCCTTCGTCCTTCAACAGAAGGGCGTGCCGCTGCGCGAGACGGTCGATGCCTATCACAAGAAGGCGCAGGGCGAGTGCCATGTCGACACGTCCTTTCACCTGATCATCAGCGATCCGTCCGAGCAGGTTCTCGGGCAGGAGCTGCCGGCGCTTGTCGCGGACGGCTATACGTCCTTCAAGGTCTTCATGACCTATGAGGGTCTCGCGCTGAACGATGGCGAGATGCTCGAGGTGCTCGATACGGCACGCCAGTGCGGCGCGCTCGTCATGGTCCATTGCGAGGGCTATGACGCCATTCGCTACATGACGCAGAAGCTGGAGCGGGCCGGCAAGACGGCGCCGAAATATCACGCCACGTCGCGCCCCTCGGTCGTCGAGCGCGAGGCGACCCATCGCGCCATCTCGCTGGCCGAACTCGTCGAGGTGCCGCTCCTGATCGTCCATGTCTCCAATCGCGAGGCGATGGAGCAGATCCGCTGGGCGCAGCAGAAGGGCCTGAAGATCCTGGCCGAAACCTGCCCGCAATATCTCGTCCTGACCGAGGCCGATCTCGACGGGCTTGGCATGGAGGGGGCGAAGTATGTCTGCTCGCCGCCGCCGCGCGACCGCGACAGCCAGGAAGCCTGCTGGGAAGGCCTGCGGACCGGCGTGTTCGGGCTGTTCTCCTCCGATCACTGCCCGTTCCGCTACGACGACATGCAGGGCAAGCTGACGCCGAAGGGGCGCACCAGCTTCCGCTGGGTGCCGAACGGCATTCCAGGCGTGGGCGCGCGTCTCGCCATCCTGTTCTCGGAAGGCGTGATGAAGGGCCGGATGACGGCCGAGGAATTTGTGGCCGTGACCGCTACCAATCACGCGCGCACCTATGGGCTTTATCCGCGCAAGGGTACGATCGCGGTCGGCAGCGACGCCGACATCGCGATCTGGGACCCGGCGGTCGAGCTGACACTCAGTCACGATCATCTGCGGGACGGGGCCGACTACACGCCCTATGCGGGGCTGGAGATCAGGGGTTGGCCGGTCCTGACCATGGTGCGCGGCAAGGTCGTTGTGGAAAATGCGGAGCTGACTGGCGCCAAGGGGCACGGGCTCTATCTTCCGCGCGAGCGTTCGCCTTATGCGACGAAGCCGATTACGTCGGACCGGCAGGGAGCCTCCGGCGCATGAACTGATTGTTTGACAAGTCATTTGGAGCGGACGGGCATGGCTGAACTCGACGATCCGGATTCGGCCATGCAGGTTCTGCCGCCGCATGCGCCGGGGCATGGCGGGGTCAATCTCTCGAACCTCGCCTATAGTGCCGTCTCCGAGATGATCCGCGCACGCCGCCTCAAGGGTGGCGAGGTGGTCGTCGAGGCGCGGCTCGCCGAGATTCTCGGCGTGTCGCGCACGCCCTTGCGTGAGGCATTGCAGCGGCTGGAAGGCGAGGGGCTGGTGCTGAAGGGCGGGTCGCGCTCTTTCGTGGTGCGCCAGGTCGATCTCAAGGAATATCTCCAGAGCCTGAAAGTGCGCGAAATCCTGGAGAGCGAGGCGGCGGCTATGGCGGTCGGGCGCATCTCGCCCAGCCAACTGGCGCAGGTGCGCCACGAAATCGAGGAACTGCGCCGCGCCACGACCTACCACACCGACGCCCACTGGCGTTCGGACGACAACCTGCACGGGCTTTATATCGCGGGCTGCGGCAACGACGTGCTTGCCAGCATGATCCAGAGCCTGCGCGTGACGACCCGCCTGTTCGAGATCGCCCGGCTGTCCGACCGGCTGGAGCCGGATTCCGTCGAGCACCTCGCCATCGTCGCGGCGCTCGAGTCGCAGGATGCGAAGGCGGCGCGCAAGGCGGTCGCGGTCCATATGCGCAGCCTTGTGAAATTTGCGCTCGATACCGTGCGCTGAACCCGCCTCGCTGCAATTTGCGCCGATTGCCGACCGGGCTGGTAGGATCTGCGTAAGCATTCCGGCAGCATCCTGCCTATCGTGCCGCCCCGAGCGGTCATTTCCGAGCCGGTCGCCTTTTCATGAAAAGTTTCGTTTACGCCTGTGGCCTCTTCTGGCTCCTGTCGTCCATGCACGGGGCGGTGGCGCAGACACGATCCTCATCGTCCGTCAGCGGCACCGTGGTGCAGGGTGGGATCGTGTGTCCCCTCCTGCGCAAGGCTGATGGCGAGATCGTGCCGCTCACGGGTGTCGCCATGGACGCCTTTGCCGAGGGGACGCAGCTCTCGCTCACCGGCTCCTTCGTCGCGCGGTCGACCTGCCAGCAGGGGCAGCGCACATTCGCGGTCGAGCGCGTCGTTTCCGTCAACGGCAAGCCACGACCCTGAGCGCAGCTCCCGCGTTGCGTATCGGGAGCCGACAACATGATCCGCACTCTTCGCCCCGCCGACCCGCTTTACGCGTCGCAGTGGCATTTTGCGCAGATCGGGCGCCTGGGCGCCGTCAGCGCCAATACGCTGGGCATCGAACGGGTCTGGGCCGATCACACGGGGGCGGGCGTCAAGGTCGGCGTCTGGGACGACGGCGTGCAGGCCTCCCACTGGGACCTTTCGGCCAATTATGCCGCGGGGCG
>JBIPLL010000287.1:0-4443 GCA_044368425.1 Beijerinckiaceae bacterium | reverse complement strand
ATGATGTGGCTGACGATGCCGAAGGCCGGCAGGATCATGATGTAGACTTCGGGGTGACCGAAGAACCAGAACAGATGCTGGTACAGGATCGGGTCACCGCCGCCGGCCGGGTCGAAGAACGTCGTGCCGAAGTTGCGGTCGGTCAGCAGCATCGTGATGGCGCCGGCGAGAACCGGCAGCGACAGAAGCAGCAGGAAGGCCGTCACCAGCATCGACCAGGCGAAGAGCGGCATCTTGTGCAGCGTCATGCCCGGCGCGCGCATGTTCAGGATGGTCGTGATGAAGTTGATCGCGCCGAGGATCGAGGCAGCACCGGCAAGGTGCAGCGACAGGATGCCGAAGTCGAGCGCAGGGCCGGGATGCCCCACGGTCGCGAGCGGCGGATAGACCGTCCAGCCGCCGCCGAAGCCGTAGGAGCCGGGCGCGCCCTCCATGAACAGCGACAGGACGAGCATCACGAAGGCCGCTACGGTCAGCCAGAACGAGATGTTGTTCATCCGCGGGAAGGCCATGTCCGGCGCGCCGATCATCAGCGGCACGAACCAGTTGCCGAAGCCGCCGATCAGCGCCGGCATCACCATGAAGAAGACCATGATGAGGCCGTGGCCCGTGACCCAGACATTGTAGGTCTGGGCATTGGAGAAGATCTGCATGCCCGGCTCCTGGAGCTCGAGACGCATGCCGATCGACAGGACGCCACCCACGATACCCGCCATCAGGGCGAAGATCAGGTAGAGCGTGCCGATGTCCTTGTGGTTGGTCGAATAGACCCAGCGACGCCATCCCGTCGGATGGTCGTGGGCATCATCGCCGTGATGGGCCGCAGCCGTGGAAGCCATTGTCCGAGCTCCTCGTTATCGTGTTGGCGGTCAGTGCTGTGCCGCAGGGGCGGACGTCAGGCTGGCCGTCTGGCGGACCGGATCGGTCGAAGCGAACTTCTTCTTCGCCTGCTCGAGCCAGGACGCATATTGCGCGTCGCTGACCACGCGGATGGCGATGGGCATGAAAGCGTGGTTCTGGCCGCAAAGTTCGGAGCACTGCCCGAAATAGACGCCTTCGCGCGTGGCCTTGAACCAGGTCTCGTTCAGGCGACCGGGAACCGCATCGATCTTGATGCCGAATGACGGCATCGCGAAGGCATGCAGCACGTCGGCGGCCGTCACCTGGAGGCGCACCACCTTGTTCACGGGCACGACGACCTCGTTGTCCACCGCAAGAAGGCGCGGCGTCTCGCTGCGCGGCCGGCCGGAGGCAATCGCCTGGGCGATCTGCTGATCAGACAGCATGTTGGAGTCGAAGGTGAAGCCGCCCTGGTCCTTCGGATATTCATAAGACCAATACCAGGCGTGGCCCGTGGCCTTGATCGTCACGTCGGCCGGAGGCGGCACGAGCTGCATCTTCAGGAGGCGGAAGGATGGAATCGCGATAGCGACGAGGATGAGGATCGGAACGACCGTCCAGGCAACCTCGAGGCCGGCATGATGGGTCGTGCGCGACGGGACCGGGTTCCGCTTCTCGTTGAAGCGCACCATCACGTAGACCAGCAGCGCGAGCACAAACAGCGTGACCAGCGTGATCAGAACCAGCAGCGCGTTGTGGAAATCGGTGATGAAGTCCATCACCTCCGTCACGGAGCCCTGAAAGCCCATCTGCCAGTTGGTCGGCTGACCCGTTCCGGCCAAAGCGGCGCCGCCGGCCAGCACGCCCGGAAGGGTTGCGAGGAGCGCAAGCGCCCCCTTGCGGCCGGGCTTCACGAAGAGAGGTGCGTTCGGCATCTGTCCATCCGCGTTCTCAGGGCACCGCCGGTGCCGTCGATTCCTTGTGCAGCACGCCGGGAGCATCGCGCCATCGTCAGCATGCAGCCATGACGGGGGCGCGTCCATCGCTGAAGCCGCGCGCGAGCGCGCATGGCCGCATGACAGCTGCCCCCAAGGGGGCCTTATCACCACAACAAGGCCGTCCGTGCAATGCCATGGCTCAAAAGCTTCGTGCGTCATTTGCGCGCAAAATACGTATTCGGTCTGTGGTGTGTTGCGGAAGCAGCGGATTTTGCGCTCAACAGGCCTGTTTTCGATCCTGAGCCAGACCGCATGCCGGAAAGATCGTTCGAAAGAACGAGGCTCCGGGAAGCAGGGGCGAGCGGCGGGACGGCCTGTGAAAAAGCGCTCGTCCTTGACAGAAGCGCCCCCGCCATGGTCCCAACGCCAGAGATGCTGACACAGGCGGGACATGCCATGGGACGAATCGCATTGTGCCGGTGGGCCATGGCCGCCTGCGCTGGCGCCGTGCTGTCGCTTTGCGCGGCGAGCCTGCCCGCTCATGCGCAGGGCGCGGTCAAGAACACGTTCGGCGAGTGGCAGATGCGGTGCGAGACGCCGCCCGGGGCCAAGTCGGAACAGTGCGCCCTCGTCCAGAATGTCGCGGCCGAGGACAAGCCGAATGTCACGCTGCTTGTGATCGTCCTGAAGACGGCGGACGGGCGCAACAGACTTTTGCGCGTGGTGGCGCCGCTGGGCGTGCTGCTGCCGGCCGGGCTCGGGCTCAAGGTCGACCAGACCGATATTGGCCGGGCGGGCTTCGTGCGCTGCCTCAATACGGGCTGTGTGGCCGAGGTCGTGATGGACGACACGCTGGTGGGACAGTTGCGCGCGGGCAAGACCGCCACGTTCATCGTCTTCCAGACGCCTGAGGAGGGCGTGGGCATTCCCGTTTCGCTCACCGGCTTCTCGAACGGCTTCGACAGCCTGCCCTGAGCGGCTTCGACAAAACGTAGCGCATCCTTATACCGGCCATCGACCCCGGCGCAGCCACGGGGCAAAACAAGCCGGGCGAATCGATTGGAAGGACGAGGCCGATGATCGAGGCAGGTTTCGGGACCGGGACGCGGGTCGCTGCCGGCGGGCGCGCCGCGTCATCCCCCATGCTGCGCATGACCTTGCGCATGACGCTTCTGGCGGGCATCGGGCTGTCGCTGGCGGGGTGCCAGTCGCTGGGTGTCGCCAATCCGTTCTCCGGGCTCTGGTCCGGCCCCGCCGACGAGGCAGCGCCGACGATTGTCTCCTCGGCGACCGAGGCGGACGAGTTTTGCCCGACCGTCGACATCATCGAGGGCGGCGCGGCGCTGAGGCTCGGCGGCATCGAGAGCAACTCGGTCCGTCACCAGCTCACGATCAACCAGACCGCGCGCCAGTGCACGGCAAACCCGGCCGGCGGCTACACGCTGCGCGTCGGCGTGCAGGGGCTGGCGCTGCTTGGCCCCGCCGGGCGCCCCGGGCGCTTCGATGCGCCGGTCCGCGTCCGTGTGACGCGCGGCGACACCGTGATCTTCGACCGGACCCAGCAGGTTTCCGTGACCATCGCGGCGGGCGAGACGCAGGGCCAGTTCACGCATGTCGAGCAGGGCATCGTGGTGCCGCCCGCGCCTGCCGACGCCAAGATCGAGGTGGGGCTGGGCAGCACGGCGGCCGCGCGGCGGCGCCGCTGATCGTGGATGGCGCGTCGCGGGCAGTTGACTTTCGCGCGCGTCCTGCCAAATCGTTTCGAGCCGTCGATCCCTGCGGGAGAGACTTTCCGGTTGCATGTATGATCATGCCATCCGGAAGGCGCCGAAGGCGTAACCGCCCCGGAAACGCTCAGGCCCAAGGACCGCAGGGAGCTGGCACTCTGGAAAGAGGTGGCGCGCAAGCGTGCACCCACCGACGGGGGCAACCGGGCTCCCCTCGCCCTCGCGTGATGTGACGCGAACGGCCGGGGATTGCGGGAAATCTCTCAGGTCCCGGGACAGAGGGGGCGCGGGCGGATCGCGAGATCCGGCCGGCGCGCACCCTTGCCCGATAGAGACCCCGATGGCAGAGCCCTCAGCCACGCCGACCGCCACGACGCCCCTCCATGGCAGCCATGTCGCGCTCGGTGCACGCATGGTCCCCTTCGCCGGCTATGATATGCCGGTGCAATATCCGACCGGGATCATTGCCGAGCATCTCTGGACGCGCGAGGCGGCCGGCCTGTTCGACGTGTCGCACATGGGGCAGGCCTGGATCGTCCCCGCCGACGGGCGCTTCGAGACGGCAGCGGCTGCTCTGGAGAGCCTCGTTCCCGCCGACATTGCCGCGCTTGCGGTGCGCCAGCAGCGCTACACGCAGTTCACCAGCGCGGATGGCGGCACGCTCGACGACCTGATGGTGACACGGATGGAGGATGGCAGCCTCTATCTGGTGGTCAATGCCGGCTGCAAGGAAGCCGATTACGCGCATCTCGAAGCGCATCTGCCGGCCGGGGTTGCGCTGAAGCGGCGGGACGACCTTGCCCTTCTGGCGCTGCAGGGTCCGCAGGCGATGGCGGTGCTTGCCGCTCATGATGCGGCGCTTGCCGAGATGGCCTTCATGACCAGCCGGGACGCCGTGGTCGGCGGCATTGCGGTGCAGGTCTCGCGCTCGGGCTATA
>JBIPLL010000579.1:0-3711 GCA_044368425.1 Beijerinckiaceae bacterium | reverse complement strand
TGCGAAACCCGTCGCCCTCTCATGCCCACGCTCGACCGGATCACGATCTATCCCGTGAAGAGCCTCGACGGGCTCGATGTGGCCGAGGCCCGCGTGCTGCCGTCGGGCGGCCTGGAAAACGACCGCCGCTGGCAGCTCACCGACCTCGATGGCCGGGTGCTCAACGCCAAGCGAACGCCGCTTTTCCATGCGATCCGCGCAGAGTTTGACCTGGGCGGAGCAGGGGGGCTGCCGTCGTCTACCGGCAACGTGATTCACCTGGCGATCGATCCCGCCGCGGTGGCGGCCCGGGCGATTCCCGGAGTTGAGCGGCTGGCTCCGCACGGGCCTGAGTCGTTTCCGCTGGTGCCTGGGCCCGATGGGCCGTGCGGCTGGCTGGCGGAAGTGTTTGGGCAGCCCGTGCTCCTCGTGGAGCGTGCCGATGGTGGGTTTCCCGATGACCGCGACGCTCCCGGGCCAGTGGTGATTTCCACGGCTTCGTTCGAGGCGGTGGCTGGCTGGTTTCGGTTTGATGTGAACGAGTGCCGGCGGCGGTTTCGGGCGAACCTCGAGATCGGCAACTGCGAGGCCTTCTGGGAGGACGCGGTCGCGAGTCCGGCGCGGCCGGAGTTGCAGCCGTCGCTCCTCGATCTGCCTCCCGACCTGCCGGCGGATCCGTATGCCGAGTTGCCGCCTCCGGAGCCGCAGGCCTTCTTGATTGGCGACGTGCGGCTTCAGGCCACGAACGTCTGCCGCCGGTGCGTGGTACCCACCCGCGATAGCCGTACAGGGCGGGTGGCGGAGCAGTTTCGCGAGGTGTTTGAGGTCTGGCGGGGCAAGACGAAGCCGGAAGCGGTCGACCTGGCTGGCTGGAGCCATCTCTACCGCTTGGGGGTGAACACCCGATTGGGCGACCTGAGCCCGGGGCAACGGATCGCCGTTTTTCAGCCAATCGGCAGGGTTTGCTAGAGGGACGGCACCTGCGCCCGCACCCCACACTTCGCAGGTGCCACGACCCGCAAAACGGCCATTTTCACGATCTTTCCAAGGCTACCGAACCGAAAAGTTGAGCAGTACGTAGTTTGGCGGTACACATAGTCTTCGTAGCGGTATCCTCGCTAGGGACTCCACTAGACAATCATCCGGTAGTCGCAAAATCTGGGAGCGGCATGTATGGCAAGCCCGTCAGTATTCCGTCAATCTCGACGCCAAAAGTCTCTCTCGGTTCGCCAGCGTCGAGCGGTAGCGGCGACAAGTCTTTCCGTCGAAGGGCTGACGCCAAGAATAATGTTGTCCGTCAATGCCTATCAAAATGCAGCTGGGATAGTGATTGCTTCCGATCAAAGCGACAATGTGTATTTTCAGCAAGTTGCCACCTCGCCTCAGTCAATCCTATATGCGAATAATTCCAGCTTCATGAACAACGGTCCGGGGACGTACGGCGTCATCTCTTTGCCCGGCCCCATCAGTTCTCCAGAGCAAACGGAGCCGGCCCCTGTTAGCCCGACTATCTATGTCACGAATGGTTCTGAGCTGAACGTAGGGGGATTCCGCCACGACAACTGGCCATTGCGGTCTCCCGGTAACCAGTATAGTGACAGTAGTAGTTTCATTACCACGTTCCCTCTTTCTTCCGAATCCATCGACGAGGAAAACGAACCAGGGCTGATTAGCGGCTCGGTGTCCTATCTCGGTACGACGTGGTTATTCAGCGGTCAGGGAGGGGCGCTGACCATGCAGGGAGCAGCGTCGAACAGCCCATATGTCTCGCCCACAAACGTATTCTATGTCGACAGCGCCGGACTTGCCTTCGTCGCCATCCAGTGGACTAGTCGGCCGTTGCCATCTCGGTCGTCGGGGGTTCTGGCCGCGTCGGATGTGCCGAGTCTAACAATCAAATACGATGCAAATCCCAAGGGTCCAGAGGATATCATTGACGCCAAGACGGGAAAGGTCATCGGTAGAAATGAGAACATCAGCCTCGTCACCGACGTGAACCGCACGGTTTCTGCGGGCCCAACGGCAACTTTTACACTACCAGTTACGCCCGAAATCCCAGGCCGGATCATAGCGGGCACGCTTACCGGCACCCTTTTAATCGGTAGGGAAAGAGTCGAGTTCGAGACAGCAGGTAGCGGTTACGGAAACGTCGAAAACACGCTGACCTTTAACGGAAGCCCGTCAGCAAGTTTTCGTACAATCGATGGCGGGGAACAAACGGTGCGGGGCGGATTTGTTAACCTGAGATCCGGAGTTGTCACGTTTAACTTCAGTAGCGACATACCCGGCGGTGTGACGCTCGAGAGTGCGCGGTATGCTGTGTATAATAAGGACCCTAGTCCGAACAAGGTAATCTTGTCGCCAGGGCTTGATGTCAGTGCTCAGTTGTCGGTCGACCTCCTCACAAGCGGATCTGAGGTCAGTATCAACAGTCCGTTAATTTCGCCTCCATCGCTGGATCTACGGGCGAGCAGTATTTCTTTCAACGCCGTTACCAAATGCGACGGGGCGTTGATCATCGGCCCCAGCCTTGTTAATCACGCAGCGTTTACATCGACTGCCGTAGCCGATGCGTCACTGAATCGTAACAACGAAGTCGAAGCCATCTTCGTGAGGCCTGGAGAAGCCGGACAGGGCTACGACGACAACGCCCCTCCCAGTGTAAGGTTGATCGGAGGTAATCCGACGAAACCTGCGAAAGCGTCTGCCACAGTTAAAAACGGTGTCGTAGTGGCGGTTACCGTCGATCCGAAGGAGAAAGGGGCCGGCTACTCGTCTTTACCATCAATCGAGATCGACCCGCCGCCGAGTGCATCCGCGGCGCCACTAATCCCGACGGCGGAACGAGTTTTGTTTAATGCGCCGATTTCGTCCAATATCTACGATATCAGGGTGGCCGATGACCCACAAACAACCTACCGCCCGCGCAGTAGCGTCGTCGTGTCTCCCAGTGGATCCCTCTCGGCGGAGACTAGTAGCACGACATCGGGAGCAACCAAGCCAGCGTCATCAATGTTTATGCAGGTCCGTGATGGTGATGTCTATATCGAGGGTGCCGTAAACTGTGTTTCACAAACGTATCTGATGCAATCAGATGCGTCCATGAGCACGGCAAATGCTCCGTACGTGTTTACGACTCGGGCGAGCGATACTGGTGCGGCGACGGGGATGCTCACCGGGAAAAGCGTGGGAATCACGTTGGGAAACGATGTGGCGACTCCGCTTGATGGAGGTTCTCTCGAGAACATCGTCGACATCGATACAAGCGTGGATTCGTTGAGAGTGACGGCCGCCACGGCAAACGGCAAGGTTTATTCTGGCGCATTTCCGTACAAACTCGACGTTCGGGCGGTGTCAGACATCGCGATCGACGCGGTCGCGTCGTCAGGAGCGACGATCAGTTTGCGATCGGAAGCAAACATGCGATTTAATGCCGCTCTGTCGACATTTGCAGGGGTGTCAATCGAGGCAAAGGGTGACTTCGTCGTGTCTGCTCCGATATCCAGTGTGAGAGGCCCAATCGGGATTGTTGGCTCAACACTCACGCTGTTTAACTCAGTCAAGGTCCTCGACGCTGTGGAGGATTGGGGCGGCGACGACATCACACTCACCTCAACGGCGGGCGATTTAAGTCTTACTGCTGCGGTGACCGCCGTTAATGATGTGCGCCTTGTTCAGCGAAACGCGCCCGGAGCGGCAGGACGAATCTCCGGTCCGTCTCGCATTTCGGCG
>JBIPLL010000229.1:0-5257 GCA_044368425.1 Beijerinckiaceae bacterium | reverse complement strand
GGCGCGACTGCGCTCCGTCGAGCGGCAGCGTCCGACTACGGCCGAGGCTTCACAAACCGCAGCCCCCATGGTGCCAAGTGTCCCGCTGTCCGTCACGGGTAGCGCACCCAGGCCCCAGTCCGACCGCCTGTTCGCCCGGCTGACCGATGCGAGCCTGCCGCCGTCCGAGGCCGGTGCGGCGGGCATCTTGCCGGCGGACGAACCGGCAATGGCTCATCCGGTGCCGGCGCCGCCGGTGTTCACCGCCAGTCTGTCCCCGGGATTTGAGAGCGGCTTCAGCGTCAAGCTGCGGGCGCAAGCGAGCGATGCGGCCAGCAGGAGCGGCACCGCCGCGTTCCCGCGCCCGGCCGCAGCCGACCTGGCGCCGGTCGAGCCGCGCGTGTCGGGCATCGAGGGCCTGCTGCAACGTGGACGCGAATGGGACGAGCTCGAGCTGCGCTTCCTGCCCGAGACGCGGACATTGTGGTGCGACATGCGGCCGAAAGGCCCGCCGAGCTTCACGCCCGGCCTCCTGTCACAGCTCATCAGCCTAAGGCGCGGCATCCAGCAGGTCTTTGCCCAGCAGCGCCCCCAGCAGGAGAGCTCCGTTCGTTTCTTCGTCGGCGGTTCGCTCCTGCCCGGCATCTACAATCTCGGTGGCGACCTGGCAGCCTTTGCCCGGATGATCCGGGCGCGCGATCGCGAGGGCCTGCGCCTCTATGCCCACGACTGCGTGGATGTCGGCTATCACATGGCGACAGGCTTCCGGACGCCCGTGATCACGATCGGGCTGGTGAAGGGGGATGCGCTTGGCGGCGGGTTCGAGGGCGCGCTGTCCTTCCACGTGCTCGTGGCGGAGAAGCGGGCGCGGTTCGGGCTGCCGGAAGTGATGTTCAACCTCTTCCCGGGCATGGGGGCCTACAGCTTCCTGATGCGGCGCGTGGGCGCACCGATGGCCGAGCGCATGATCCTGAGCGGGCGCATCTACACGGCCGAGGAACTTCATGCACTCGGCATTGTCGATGTGCTGGCAGAGGATGGCGAAGGAGAGCAGGCGGTGCGGGACTATCTCCAGTCCACCGCGCGCAAGCATGCGGCCCATCGCGCGATCTACGAGATCAGGCAGCGGGTCAACCCGGTCTCGCTGCAGGAACTGCGCGACGTGACCGATATCTGGGTGGATACCGCGCTCGGGCTCGAGGAATCCGATCTCCGGCGCATGGAAAAGCTGACCCAAGCCCAGCGGCGGCGCATTGCAGCGCGAGATGTGCCGGCAGCCTGATCAGGCCGCCGAGCGGCCAGCAGCGGCATTCGCCTGCGCGTCCCGGCGCCGGTCAGGGTCGAGCATTCCGGCGGCAATGGCTTCGTTGACGGTCTCGAACTCAGCCTCCAGCCGACGCAGGCAAGCTTCGCCGTCGGCCATAAGCTGATGCAGGTCCATTTGCCTCCAGGCGAGGCACATCGCGAAGATGCGCTGCGCTCCGATATTGGCCGCAGCACTGCGCAGGGCATGGGCCTGTTCGCGGAAGGCGGCCACGTCATGGGTCATCACGGCCGTGGCGAGTTCGTCGAGGACCAGCGCGGCGTCGCGCACGAATTCGCCGACGACCTCCTCCACGAATTCCGGGCCGCCCAGCGCCATCAAGTCGTCGATCTTGCGCCAGTCGAGCACAGGCGCGGTGCGCATGCCCTGTTCGTCGCGGGCGAGATGGCGCGTGCCCTCTTCCGCAGGGTCCAGGCCCAGAGACCCGCTGTGTGACGAGGCGTTCTCCACGTCATCGTCTGCCCGCGGCACATGCTGCTCGATGATCTCAAGCAGGCGAGCGGTCTCGATGGGCTTTGTCACGCAATCGTTCATGCCTGCACTCAGGCACCTGTCCCGCGCTTCCCCGGTCGCATCGGCCGTCAGCGCCACGATCGGGAGCTGTCGGGAGCTCGTGCCCTCCGCAAAGCGGATCAGGCGCGTTGCCTCGACGCCGTTCATCACCGGCATGTTCACGTCCATGAGAACGATGTCGATCCCGTGGCCGGGCTCGGCCACCGCCGCAACCGCCTGCTGGCCGTTATCGACAATCGACACCGCATGGCCGGCCCGCTCGAGGACCTTCTCGATGACCTTCTGGTTCGTGCGGTTGTCTTCCGCGACCAGCACGTGCAGATGCCGCCGCCGGGGAGCCGTCACCTGCTGCGCGGGGATGTCGGCTCCCTCGAGGTGCAACACATAGGCCATGGCGGCGTGGACTGCGGCGGGCTCCAGCGGCAGCGAGACGGCCGTCGCGTAGAGATCCCGCAGCCGGCGGGGCAGCAGACCGCCGCCAGCGGGCATGCCCGTCGTCGCATCGGCGACGAGCACGAGCAGCGGCGCGTTCCCGAGTTCGTTGCCCAGAAGATCGGCCGCGAGATGGGCGGGGTCGACATCGAGGTCGCGGGTATCGACGACGACGACCGGACGCCGGAAGCCGCGCTCGCGCAGATCTTCCAGCGACGCGAGAGCCTGTTCGCGCCCGGTCGCGGCGATCACATCAAGGCCAAGCTGGCCAACCAGTCCGCGCAAGCGGAAATCGGCGCTGACGACGAGGACGGCGTCGCCAAGCGAGAGGTCCGGGACGGGTTGCGCCACAAGGCCGGGGCAGTCGATCTCGAACCAGAAGGTCGAGCCCTGCCCCAGCGAACTCGTCACACCGATCTCGCCGCCCTGCATCTCCACAAGTTGCTTGACGATGGCGAGGCCAAGGCCGGTGCCGCCGAACCGGTCGATGATCGTCTCGTCCGCCTGGGTGAAACTGTCGAAGATGCGCCCCTGAGCCTCCGGAGCGATGCCGATGCCGGTATCGCTGATCTCGATGTGCAGCCTCGACCCGTCCGCACGAGCCTCCGGCACATCCACCGCGATCACGACATGGCCCGACGCCGTGAATTTCACGGCGTTTCCGGTCAGATTGACCAGCATCTCCTCGAGATGACGGCGGTCCGTATTGAGATAACGCGGCACCCGTCCGCTGACATGGACGGCGAGGCGCACGCCCTTGGCATGGGCCTGCACGGCCAGCATCCGGCGCACGTCCTCGAGCAGGTCGTAGAGATCGACCGGCGCGCGGTTGAGCGGCATCCGCCCGGCCTCTATGCGGGAGAAGTCGAGGATGGAATTGATCAATCCCAGCAGCGAGCGTCCCGATGCACCCACCGTGCGCGTCATGTCCTCCTGCTCGCGGTCGAGCGGGGTCTGCTGGAGAAGGTCGCTCAGCGCGATGATCGCGTTGAGGGGTGTACGCAGCTCGTGGCTGATCGAGGCGAGGAACTGGCTCTTGGCGCGGCTTGCGGTCTCGGCCATCTGCTTGGCCAGCGAGAGCTTGCGGATCAGGGTCGCGGTATAGGCGGGGATCATGACGAGGCCGACGAGCAGGCCCGAACTCAGTCCCAGATGTGCGCGCCAGAATTCCGTCGTTGCCACGACTGCGCCAAAGGTGGCGAGCGCGGTGGCCGATGCCAGGAAGAGGTAGGGGATGCCGAAGCGGAAGCCGTTGCCCAGGATCACCCAGATATACACGGGATAAAGCAGCGCCGTGGCCTCGTCCCCATGATGCATGCAGTAGGAGAACATGCCGAAATCGAGAAAGATCGCGCAGACGCGGCGCAAGGGCGAGACACCCGGATGGCGCAGGATATGCACGAACAACCCGATGGCGCAGGCATAGAATACGGCCCAGACCATACCCGTGCTTGCCAGCATGCCCTGGGCGTCGGCATTGCCGAAGGCGCTGGCGATCAGCGAATACATGAGGATGATCGTGCTGATCGCCAGCCGATTGATCGTCATCTCATGTTCGCTGTCGGGCCGCTTGCGCAGCGTCGTCACCATCCGCCGGAATGCGGACGGGCGGGCCGGGCGACCGGCTTCCGGGGGGCTATCCTCCGGCTGGCCGCCATTCACAAGGGGGGCGCGCGACTGGGTCATGGCTCAGGCCGTGCGTGCATAGGCGGCGTCGTTCTCGACCTGCCCGATGAAGTCGGCGGCGGGAACCGGACGACTGAAATAATAGCCCTGCACCTCGTCGCACCCTTCGGCCCGCAGATAGGCGACCTTGTCGGCGGTCTCGACGCCCTCCGCCAGGACACCGATTCCCAGGCTGTGGCCCAGGCTGATGACCGCGCGCACAATCGCGGCGTCATTGGGGTCGGTATCGACATTGCGAATGAAGCACTGGTCGATCTTGAGGCGATCGACCGGAAAATTCTTCACATAGGCCAGAGAGGAATAGCCGGTGCCGAAATCGTCGATCGAGAGCGACACGCCGAGCCGGCGCAGGCGGCGCAGGTCCTCGATCACCGCGTTGGTGTTCTGCATCAGGATGTTCTCGGTCAGCTCCAGCTCGAGCAGTTCGGCTTCAAGCCCGGTCTCCTCGAGAATGCTGGCGACGAGAGCGGGCACGTCCTGCTTGCGGAACTGGATCGGCGAGAGATTGACCGCGACGCGAACGCGCGGCAGGCCGCGCAGGTGCCAGCTGCGCGCCTCACGGCAGGCCTCGCGCAGAACCCATTCGTTGATCGGGATGATGAGCCCGTTCTCCTCGGCGAGCGGCAGGAAATCGCCGGGCCGCACGAAGCCCTCGCCCGGCCTGTTCCAGCGCACGAGAGCTTCGGCACCCACGATGCGCCCTGAACGCAGGTCGACCTGCGGCTGGTAGTGCAGAACGAATTCCTGGCGCTGCAAGGCATGGCGCAGGTCCGCCTCCAGCACGACGCCGGCACGGGCCGCCGTGTTCATGTCGGCCACGAAGAGCTTGAACACGTTCCGGCCCGCCGCCTTGGCCTGATACATGGCCAGGTCGGCATGCTTCAGCAGATCCTCGGAATCCTTGCCGTCATTGGGATGCAGCGCAATCCCGATGCTGGTGCTCGTGATGAGTTCGCGGCCCTCCACGTGGAAGGGCTGGGACACCATGTCGATAATGCGCTGGGCGAAACGCAACGCGTCGCCGGGATCGGCGATGTCGGTCTGGAGGATGGCGAATTCGTCGCCGCCCAGCCGCGCGACCGTGTCGGTCTCGCGCGTGATCGTCGACAGCCGGTCCGCTACCGACTTGAGCAGTTCATCGCCGAAATGGTGACCCAGAACGTCGTTGACGGCCTTGAAACGGTCGAGGTCGAGCAGATGCAGGGCGAAGAAGCGATCGCCGCGGCGCGAGCGGGCAATCTCCCGGCGCATCCGGTCGTGCAGGAGCGCGCGGTTGGGAAGGCCCGTCAAACCGTCGTGATGGGCGAGATGGACGAGATGGCT
>JBIPLL010000030.1:0-12149 GCA_044368425.1 Beijerinckiaceae bacterium | reverse complement strand
TCGAGGGAGGTCGTGAGCACGTTCACGACATGGCCGGCGCCGTCGCGCAGGGGTGACTTCGTCGTGAGGAAGACGCGCGTCGAGCCGTCGGCGAGCGGGATTTCCTCCTCGTAGCTCGGCAGGGGCTTTGCGCTGCGGAAGACGAGCTGGTCGAGCGCCTCGCCGCGATGGCCGCGCTCGGCGCCGAAGATCTCGGCGAGCGGGCGGCCGACAACAGCCGCGGAATCGAGGCCGAAGATCGACGCGCTGTAGCCATTGACGAAGACGCAACGCCCCTCGCGGTCAGCAGCGCTGATCATGGCCGGCATCGTGTCGATCACCTGGACGAGGCGCTCGCGGCTGTCTCGCAACAGCTCCTGGCGGGAGCGCTCGCTATTCTGGAGTTCCCGCTCCAGGGTGAAGGCGCGGCTGCGGATGATCTCCTGCTGCTTGCGCATCTTGAGGAGGTTGCGGGCACGAGTCGTGAATTCGTGGTGGTCGACGGGGCTGAGCAGGAAGTCGGTTGCTCCGGCCTCCAGTGCCGCCAGCCGGAAGCTGCGCTCCTCGTAGACGGTAAGAACGACGACAGGCACATCGGCGCAGCCTGGCAGTGCACGGAAGCGGCGCGTGAATTCGGCCCCGTCGATGCCCGGCATCTTGAAGTCGGTGATGACGAGGTCGGGGATCCGGTCGGCAAGCGAATCGAGGGCGCGCAGGGGATCGGCGAAGGTGATGACCTCAACGCCGACTTCGATGGACGCCGCCAACCGCGCGAAGATGTTGCGGTTTGTCACCCGGTCGTCGAGAATCGCAATCAGGGGCATCCACAATTCCTGAGGGCTGGCCAAGACCCGTCTGCAGCCCGTCCGGGGGAACGGAGCGCGCAAGATAGAGTGTAGCGCGAACCCTTAATTTTCCGTGCCGCCACACCTCCCGCGTGTCCTGAAAGCCCTTTTACATCAGCGGATGGGACCCCAACCCATCAGCGGTTGTCGGGCGATTGCGTTAGCGTCCGGCGTACCGCGTCGTGCCAGCGAGCCAGCCGCCTGACGCGCTCGGCGGGCGCCATGCGCGGCTCGAAGCGTCGCTGCAGGCGCCACGTATCGGCAAAGCGATGCGGCTGCGGATAGAGCCCGACCGCGAGCCCCGCGAGATAGGCCGCGCCCAGCGCCGTCGTCTCGGCGATCTGGGGCCTGTCGACCGGCGCACCGAGGAGATCGGCGAGGCGCTGCATGGTCCAGTCGCTCGCGACCATGCCGCCATCGACGCGCAGGACCATGGGCGCCGCCGCGTCCCCGGCGCTGCCGGCCCAGTCTGCCCGCATGGCCGCGATGAGATCGGCTGTCTGGAAACAGACGCTTTCCAGTGCCGCACGGGCAATCTCGGCCGGGCCGGTGGCGCGCGTCAGGCCGAAGAGGGCGCCGCGGCAATCCGCGTCCCACCAGGGCGCACCCAGCCCCGTGAAGGCCGGCACGAGCACCACGTCCTGCTCCTCGTCGGCGCGGGCGGCCAGTTCGCCGCTTTCGCTGGCGCTGCCGATGATGCCCAGCCCGTCGCGCAGCCATTGCACGGCGGCGCCGGCGATGAAGATCGAGCCTTCCAGCGCATAAGTGCGCACGCCATCAAGCTGATAGGCAATCGTCGTCAGGAGCCGGGAGCGGGAGGCGACCGCCTGCGGGCCCGTGTTGAGAAGGGCGAAACAGCCGGTGCCATAGGTCGATTTCAGCATTCCCGGCGAAAAGCATGCCTGTCCGACCGTCGCCGCCTGCTGGTCGCCGGCAATGCCGCGGATCGGGATGGCACCGCCCAGCAGCCCGGGCTCGGTCTGGCCGAAATCGGCGGCGCAGTCGCGCACGTCCGGCAGCAGCGCGCGCGGCACGTCGAACAGCTGGAGCAGGTCGTCGTCCCAGTCGCCGCGATGGATATCGAAGAGCAGCGTGCGCGCCGCGTTTGTCGCGTCGGTCGCATGGACGCGCCCGCCCGTCAGGCGCCAGAGCAGGAAGGAATCGACCGTTCCGAAAGCAAGCTCGCCGCGACGCGCCCTCTCGCGCGCGCCGGGCACCTGATCGAGCATCCAGGCGACCTTGGTGCCCGAAAAGTAGGGGTCGAGCAGCAGGCCCGTTCGGGCGCTGACGAGCGGTTCGTGGCCCGCCTCCTTCAGCTTCGCGCAATGGGCGGCGGTGCGCCGGTCCTGCCAGACGATGGCGCGGTGGATGGCCTTGCCCGTGGCGCGATCCCAGACGATCGCCGTCTCGCGCTGGTTGGTGATGCCGATCGCCGCGATCTCGCGCGCAGCGGCTCCCGCCTTCTGCATGGCCTGCCGGCAGACGCCGAGCGTCGTCGACCAGATCTCCTCCGGCTCGTGCTCGACCCAGCCCGAGGCCGGGAAATGCTGGGCAAATTCCTGCTGCGCCACCGCTGCAACCGACAGGTCGGCATGGAACAGGATGGCGCGCGAGGAGGTCGTGCCCTGGTCGATGGCGAGGACATAGCGGGCAGCGGAGGAGACGGCGGTCATGGTGGCTCCGGCGGATCAGGCGATGGACAGGAACAGGACGGAATGCGGGCTGCGGGTCAAGGTCACGGGATCAGCTTGCGATTTGCATCGCCTTTCTCCCGCCGGCGCTTTAGTGCGGACGCCATGGTGCGGAACAGGCGACGGATCGGCGGGTGAGCGGATGGAAACGGGGACGGTGGTCTGGGAACTGTTTCTCCTCGGCTTGAGCGCCTTCGTCTCGGCCACGATCCTGCCGGGATCGTCGGAAGCCGTGCTCGCGGGCCTGATGACGCTGGGCACCATTTCGACCGTATCGGCGATCACGGTTGCCACCATCGGAAACACAGCGGGCTCGCTCGTCAACTGGGGGATCGGCCGCTATGCGGCGGGCTTTCGCGACCATCCCCGCTTCCCAGTCTCGGCGGAGCGGTTCGAGAAGACGGCCGCGTTCTTCCGCCGCTATGGCGTGCTGGCGCTCGCCCTGTCATGGGTGCCTGTCATCGGCGACCCGCTGACGGTGGTGGCCGGCGCGATGCGCACGCCGCTTCTCGTCTTCCTGCCGATCGTGGCGCTTGCGAAACTTGCCCGCTACCTCGTCGTGGCCGGGGCCGTCTCGCTGTTCTGAGGCCGGAAGCGGGTCGGGCAGGCGACCGCGACATCAATGCAAGGGCGCATGCGCCGGAAGGCGTCTTTCGGGAGCCGGCAGCGGCGTGCTATGCGCCACGGGAACAGCAGGGACCAAAACGACATGATGCAGGGCATGGAAGAGGCGCAGGAAGGCAGCGAGATCGTCACCGACGTCGTCATCGTCGGCGCCGGACCGGTCGGTCTGTTTGCCGTGTTCGAGCTCGGACTCGTCGATATCAGGGCGCACCTGATCGACATCCTGCCCAAGATCGGTGGCCAGTGCGCCGAGCTTTATCCCGAAAAGCCGATCTACGACATACCGGGCTTTCCGGTCATCACCGGGCAGGGCCTGATCGATAACCTGATGAAGCAGATCGAACCGTTCCACCCGACATTCCACCTCGGCGAGATGGTGGCGGGCGTCGAGGCGCTGGGGACGGCAGCCGCGCCGCAATTTCGCGTGACGACCGATGCGGGCACGACCTTCCTTTGCAAGGCGCTGATCGTGGCGGCGGGCGGCGGCTCCTTCCAGCCGAAGAAGCCGCCGATCGAGGGGATCGACGACTATGAGGGCACCGGCGTCTTCTATGCGGTGCGCAAGATGGAAGCCTTCCGCGACAAGCGCGTCCTTATCGTCGGCGGAGGCGATTCGGCCCTCGACTGGACGATCAACCTGCAGCCTCTGGCGAGCCGCCTGACGCTGCTGCACCGGCGCGACGCCTTCCGCGCGGCCCCCGACAGCGTCAACAAGATGCGCGCACTGGTGGCCGAGGGCGCGATGGACATGGCGCTTGGCCAGGTCGTCGGGCTCAAGGGTACGCCGCCGCAGCTCGAGGCGGCCATCGTGCGGCGCGATGACGGCACGACCTTCGAGGTTCCATGCGACGTGATCCTGCCCTTCTTCGGGCTGACCATGAAGCTCGGCCCGATCGCGGACTGGGGCCTGAACCTGACCGAGAACCTGATCGGGGTCGATACCGAGAAGTTCGAGACCTCGACGCCGGGCATCTTCGCCATCGGCGACATCAACACCTATCCCGGCAAGCTGAAGCTGATCCTCTCCGGCTTCCACGAGGCGGCGCTCGCGGCGCAACGCGTGCACGCCTATGTCTATCCGCAGAAGAAGCTGCTCTTCCAGTACACGACATCGTCCTCGAGCCTGCAGAAGAAGCTGGGCGTCAACTGACCCGCGACAGGAGCCTGCCTTGAGCCAGTCCGCTTCCTTCCGCCTCGCCTTCCCGCCCGATGGGGCCCTGGGCACGCGCATGATGGCGCTGATCGAGGATCTCGCCCGCTTCACGGACGTGCCGGGGCAATTGACCCGGCTCTACCTGTCGCCCGCCCACAAGCAGGCGGCCTTGCGCGTCCGTGAGATGATGGAGCAGGCGGGCATGAGCGCCCGGCTCGATGCGCTCGGCAATGTGCAGGGGCGCTATGAGGGCACGGATATCGCGGCGCCAGCCCTTATCATCGGCTCGCATATCGACACGGTCGTCGATGGTGGACGCCACGATGGCAATCTGGGTGTCGTGGCGGGAATCGCGCTCGTCGAGGAACTGAAGCGGGCGCATGTTCGCCTGCCCTTCGCTGTCGAGGTCGTGGCCTTCGGCGACGAGGAGAATGTCCGGTTTCCCACCAATCTCTCGACGTCGCAGGCGCTGGCGGGAGCCTATGACCCGCGCTGGCTCGACGCACGCGACGAGAACGGCACCAGCCTGCGCGAGGCGCTGGTGGCGTTTGGCGGCGACCCCGGCGCGATCGCGGCACTCGCGCGCCAGCCAGGCTCGGTGATCGGCTATCTCGAGATGCATATCGAGCAGGGGCCGGTTCTCGAGCTGGAGAACCTGCCGGTCGGCGTGGTCACGGCGATCAACGGCATCACGCGTGGCATGGTGCAGGTGACGGGGGAAGCGGGCCATGCCGGCACCGTCCCGATGGCACTGCGGCGCGATGCGGTCGCTGCCGCGGCAGAGATGATCCTCGCCATCGAGACGATCGCGGCAAAGGTGCCGGATGCGGTTGCGACGGTCGGGCAGATCGTGGCGCAGCCGGGCGCCATCAATGTCATCGCCGGGGGGTGCCGCTTCAGCCTCGATTTCCGCTCGCCCGTGGACGAGGTCCGCGCCAGGCTCGACGCGCAGATCGAGGCCGCCATCGCCGAGATCGCGACGCGTCGGGGCGTGTCGACCACGCTGGCCCGCAGCATGGATTCGCCCGCGACCGCGATGGATACCGGCTTGCGCAAGGCGCTGGCTGGAGCCATTGCGCGCCACCAGTTGCCGGTCCTCGAGCTTTCATCGGGCGCCGGGCACGATGCCGTGGCGATGGCGCGCATTGCGCCTTCCGCCATGCTGTTCGTGCGCTGCGAAAAGGGGATCAGTCACAATCCGGCCGAAGCGATCACGGCTGCGGACGCGGATGCCGCCGGACGCGTGCTGCTGCAGACGGTGCTCGACCTGGCGGTGGCCTGAATGGTGGCTGTCTGAAAAATATACAACCCAAACGCGCTCTGTAATGCCATTGCAACCATTCCGTTAAGAAACAGGCCGCTATGGACATGCTGTGCAGACAGTTCCGGCCTGAGCCATGGCGTCCCTCCTTATCTTCTACAGCCTCGTCAAGGGCACGGTCTTCGTGCTGCTTGCCACCCTCATTTCGCAGGAAGTGAAGGCGCGCGCCTCCGGCACGCGGCACGGACTGGCCTGCGGATTCGCCTGCGGCGTCGTGTTCGGCCTGGCAGGCGTGCTCACCATGCTGGACCCGGTCCGTTTCGATGACGGGCTGATCTTCGACTGCCGGCACGCGATCGTGGTTCTCGCCTCCGTGCTGACCGGCCCGGTCTCCGGGGTGACCGCCGCCGTCATGATCAGCCTGATGCGCTTGCAGCTCGGCGGCGCCGGATTGCTTCCCGGGCTCGTCGGGATCGGTGTTTCGCTCATCTTCGGGCTCGCAATCCATGCGATGATGGGCTTGAGGTTCCGGCGCCTGATGACGCTGGGCCAGGTCCAGGTCGTTGCGGCGGCTTCCGCCATCGCGCCGATTTTCAGCATTCCCTTCGCGCCGACCCCGGAGCTCATGTGGGTCATGCTGACACAAGCGGCCCCGCTGGTGACGCTTGCGAATGTTCTCGCTGCGGTGATGGGCGGCCTCATCGCGGTACGGCACGGACAGCTGCGCGCCGCGCTGAACGACCTGCGAGACCGCGAGGTCCGCCTGCGCGATGTCGCCGACAACGCCCCCGGGGCGCTTTATCAGTGCCGGCAGGCTCCCGACGGGAGCGTCAGCTATCCCTATGTCTCGCAACGCATCGAGGAACTGATCGGGTTACCCGCCCCGCACGTGATCGCGGTACCCAACAGCTTTCTTCAACGCATCCATCCCGACGACCGGGCTGGCTATGAGGCCGCAGTCCGGCGCTCGGCTGCCGATCTCGGCCCGTTGCGAGCCGACATCCGGGTCACTGGCCCGAATGGCCGGGACGTCTGGCTGCGCAAGCAGGCCTCGCCCTATCGGGACGAGGATGGCTCCATCATCTGGAACGGATTCATCCGCGACGTCACGAACCGCAAGCGAATCGACGAGGTGCACAAGGAGAGCGAGGCCGTGAAGCGCAAGGCGCTTGTCAGCTTCGCCGACAGCTTCGAGGCCGGCGTCGGGCAGGCGCTGCAGGTCCTGGCCAAGTCCGTGCAGGACATGCGGCAGGCCGCCGACCAGGTGGCGCGTTCCACGCGCATGACCGGCGAGAGCGTCGGCCAGGCAGCGGCGGATGCCATGCGCGCGGCGGAGCATGTCGAGGTAATGGCTTCGGCGACCGAGGACATCAACCGCACCATCGAGGAGCTGACGCAGCACACCGTGATGTCGGCCCAGAAGGCGCACGAGACGGCGCAGCAGGTGCGGATGACCCATTCCGACGTGCGCAAGCTCTCGGAAGCGGCCGGCCAGATCGACATGATCGTGGGCTTCATCCGCGATATCGCGGCGCAGACCAACCTGCTCGCCCTCAATGCGACGATCGAGGCGGCGCGTGCAGGCGCGGCGGGGCGCGGCTTCAGCGTGGTTGCGAATGAGGTTAAGACCCTCGCCTCGCAGACCAGCAACGCGACCTCCGAGATCGCCGCCAAGGTGAAGGAGATCCAGGGCGCGGCGCTTGCCGCAGTCAGCGCGGTCGATCTCATCGACACCACCGTGCGCGACATGGAACATGTCGCCCATGTGGTGGCGGATGTCGTGGATACGCAGTCCGAGCGCACCGGCGCCATCAGCGGCAATGCGCGCGAGGCGGCGCACAGCACGGCCATCGTGTCGCGCAATATCAGCAATGTCGAGGTCGGCGCGCAGGTCGCCGGACGCGCGGCCCAGCAGGTGCTGGAAGCCGCAGAGCTTCTCGGCACGCAGTCGCAGAGCCTGATGGAACAGGTCGACAGCTTCGTGAGGCAGGTCCGGGCGGCCGCCTGAGGCCGAGCGTCCCGCTTTATTCCAGCGTGCCGATGACCTCCTCGACGGCAGAAATCAGGCTGCCGTCAGCCACCATGGCGCGGATATCCTCCATCTCGCGGGCATACCAGCGGTCGCCGTCGAGCGCGGCCGGAATGCGGGTGCGCACGGCGTCCAGCGCGGCGCGGGTGCCGCGGCCGATGGGATGGTCCTTTGCCAGGTCCTCGATCAGGGTCAGGGCCTGGCAGGCCATCAGGATCTCGCAGGCGACGATCTGCTCGACATTGGCGACGATGGTGCGCGCCTTGCGCCCACACCAGGTCGAGTTCGAGACGTGATCCTCCGCATTGCTCTTGCCCGGGATCGAATCGACCGAACCCGGCATTGATAGCGTGCGGTTCTCCATGACGAGGGCCGACATCGAGCATTGCACCGTCGCAAAGCCGGTGTTCAGTCCGCGCTTGCCCGCGAGCAGGTTGCGCGGCAGGCCATAGCTCATGGTGGGGTCGATCAGGCGGGCGAGGCGGCGCTCGCTGATCGAGCCGAGATCGGTCATGGCGATCGCGAGCACATCCATGGCCTGCGCCACATACTGGCCGTGGAAATGGCCGCCGGAAATGACAACGTAGCTGTTGTCGTCATTGCCGAAGATCAGCGGATTGTCGGTCGCCGAGTTGATCTCGGTCGTGACGATTCCCTCGACATAATCCGTCGCCTCGAAGGCAGGACCATGGACCTGCGGGGCACAGCGCAGGGAATAGACGTCCTGCACGCGCGGCGCTGGCGGCTGGCCGGGCTGGCGCGCCTCGTCGGGATAGATCGTGACGCGCGCGTCCGGCGAGCAGCGGCGGCTGTCTTGCGTCAGGCGCAGGATGTTGCGCGCGGTGCGGGCCTGGCCGGCATGGGGACGCGCCTTGTGCACGCGCGGATCGAAGGCCGCAAGCTCACCGCGCATCGCCTCCAGCGAGAGGCTCATGGCGATGTCGGCGGCCTTGAGGATGCGGCGCGCGTCATGGGTCGCGAGCACGGCCAGCGCCAGCGAGACGGTCGAGCCGTTGATGAGAGCGGAGGCATCCTTGGCGCCGAGGTCGAGCGCCACGGGGAGCCCCGCCCGCGCGATGGCCTGCGGGGCCGGCTCGCGGCGCCCCTTATAGACGATCTCGGCCTCGGGCATGCCGCACAGGCCGCCGGCAAGATGGGCGAGCGGGGCAAGGTCGCCCGAAGCGCCGACCGATCCCTTCTGCGGGATAACCGGATGCAGGCCCTTGTTGAGGAAGGCCAGCAAGCGGTCGACGACCTCAAGGCGAGGGCCGGAATAGTTCGAGGCGAAGGCATTGGCGCGCAGCAGCATGGTCGCGCGCGTCACGTCGAGGTCGAAGGGCTCGCCGATGCCGGTGGCATGGGCATAGATCGTCTTGACCTGATAGGGCAGCATGTCCGCCATCAGGATACGCTGGTCCTTGAACAGGCCGACGCCCGTATTGAATGAGTACATCAGGGGCGCGTCGTCGCGCATCCAGTTCGCCTCGATATAGGCGCGGGTGGCGGCGAGGCGCTCGCGGGCACGGGGATGCAGTGCGGCGCGCGCGTAGCGCCCCTCGGGGCCGGGACGGGCCACCTTCACAACGCTCTCGATGTCGAGCTTCGCCCCGTCGATCCTGACCGCCATGTGATGTCTCCCTGCCTTGTGCCTGCAAAGGCGGGCCGGAACCTAGCCCATCGGGCGGGCCCTGTCCTCCTTCACGCTGCCGCAATTGCGCGGCACGAGGATGCACACACAGCAGGACGAAGCGGGCTGCCATTGGCGGAGCCTCAACCTTAACGCGACCTTCACGCCCGACGCCGACACTGGAGCGGCTGCAGGTTTCAAGATGGCCACGGGCCGCAGGAGACGCATCCCGACCATGTCCAGACGCGAAAGGCGTGAGCCCCGCCTCGATGCCCATGGCGGCCAGCGGGGCCTGCTCGACCTGGGCCTCAGTCCGGAGGACCGGGCGGGCGGGGCGCGCGCGCAACGCGGCAGCACGCATGACAGGAGCGGGCAGGACAAGGCCGATTCCGGCACAAGCGCGCCCGCCAGGGGCCGGCGCGCGCAACCGGACGATGATGGCGCGCCGGCACGATCAGGACGCGGCGGGCGCGGCAAGGCGCGCAAGCGCGGCGCAGGGCGGCGAGGTCGATCCCTTCTCGGACACGTCGCCTATCTGGGCGTGGTGCTCGCCATCTGGGGCTTCATCGCGGTTGCGGGCCTGTTCATCTATCACGCGGCGCAGTTGCCGCCCATCGACCAGCTCGCCGTGCCCAAGCGCCCACCCAACATCGCCATTGTGGCGGCGGATGGCAGCGCGCTCGCCAATCGCGGCGACACGGGCGGGCGGGCCGTCTCGATCAAGGAATTGCCGCCCTATCTGCCCAATGCCTTCATCGCCATCGAGGACAGGCGGTTCCGGGACCATTATGGCATCGATCCCATCGGGATCGCGCGCGCAGCCATGCGCAATATCACCTCGCGCGGCGTGGCCCAGGGCGGGTCGACCCTGACGCAGCAACTTGCCAAGAACCTGTTCCTGACGCAGGAGCGCACCGCCGCGCGCAAGATCCAGGAGGCGATCCTCGCGCTGTGGCTCGAGCGGACCTTCACCAAGGACCAGATTCTCGAACTCTATCTGAACCGCGTCTATTTCGGTGCCGGCGCCTATGGCGTGGAGGCCGCATCGCTGCGCTATTTCGGCAAGCCCGCCCGCGCGGTGACCATCGCCGAGGCCGCGATGCTCGCCGGGCTCGTCCAGGCGCCCGCGCGGCTTGCGCCCAATCGCAATCCGCAGGCGGCACAGGCGCGCGCGCAGCTCGTCGTCGCGGCCATGGCCCGCGAGGGCTATGTTCCGGAGAACGCGGCCAAGACGGCGCTCGTGTCCCCTGCCACCGCGATTCGCGGCAATGGCGCGGCCTCGATCAACTATGCGGCCGATTACGTGATGGACGTGCTCGACGACATCGTGGGCGCGGTCGAGACCGACATTGTCGTGACGACGACCATCGATCCGCGCATCCAGACGGCCGCCGAGAAGGCGCTGACGGAAGATCTCGACAGACGCGGCCAGAGGCTGGGCGTGTCGCAGGGCGCGGTCGTGACGCTGGCTGCCGACGGCTCGATCCGGGCGCTGGTGGGCGGGCGCAATTATGCCGAGAGCCAGTTCAACCGGGCGAGCCAGGCCCGGCGCCAGCCCGGCTCCGCCTTCAAGCCCTTCGTCTATCTCGCGGCGCTGGAGCGGGGCCTGACCCCCGACAGCGTGCGCGAGGACGCGCCGGTGAATATCCAGGGCTGGCAGCCCGAGAACTATTCGCGCGACTATCGCGGGCCGGTGCGCCTGTCCGATGCGCTCGCCCAGTCGCTGAACACGGTAGCCGTGCGGCTTGGGGTCGAGGTCGGGCCGCGCAACGTGGCGCGCGTTGCGCAGCGCCTCGGCGTCAATTCGGGGCTCGCAGCCCAGCCGTCGCTTGCGCTCGGCACATCGGAAGTGACGCCGCTAGAGCTGACTGCCGCCTATGCGGCCTTCGCAAACGGCGGCACGGGCGTCGTGCCACACATCATCACGCGGGTCGCAACCGTCGACGGGCGCAAGCTCTTCGAGCGGCGAGCCGCGTCGCTGGGCCGGGTGGTCGAGCCGGCACAGGTGGCGCAGATGAATGCCATGCTGCGCGAGACGATGGTCGCGGGCACGGCGCGGCGCAGCGATTTCAACCTTGCCGAAGCGGCGGGCAAGACCGGCACCTCGCAGGATTTCCGCGATGCGTGGTTCGTCGGCTATACGAGCCAGTACGTGACAGCCGTCTGGGTCGGCAATGACGACAACAGCCCCAGCAAGCGCGCGTCGGGCGCGACCATGCCGCTCGACATCTGGGGACAGGTCATGAAGGCCGCGCATCAGGGGCGTCCGGCCTCTGCGCTGCCGGGCGGCCCGTTCCGCCCCGGCACCAGCGCACCGCTTCCCCTCCCGGTCGCAGGCGGGCTGCCGCCCGGCCTCGACCCGGCGCGCGACGGCGGATCGGGCACCGGGACCCTGGCGCGCGACGTGAATGCGCGCGATCTGCGCCCGCCGGCCGGGGTGTCAGGACGCACAGCGCCCGCGCCCGCGCCGGAACCCAACCTGTTCCAGCGCCTGTTTGGCGGATGATCAGGCTGCCGCGCGCCAGCCCCGCGTGGCGTGGAACAGGGCCAGCGCCGACGATCCCGTGACCAGGATGACCAGCGGCAGCGGCCAGGCAGCCGTCTCGACGATCTGCCCCACCATGAGCCCGATGGCGGCGGCAAAGGTCATCTGGCAGATGCCGAGCAGCGAGGATGCCGCACCCGCCCTTGCACCGAAGGGCACCATGGCGGCTGCCTGTGTCTGCGGCAGGACGAGGCCGACGCCGGCCGTATAGAGGGCCATGGGCACCGTGACGGCGAGCGAGCCGCCGATCCCCGCGAGCGTCAGCAGCAGCATCAGCGCCCCGCCCGTTGCGAGACAGGCGACGCCGCGCGCGATGGTGGCGTCGATGCCGACACGCCCGACGATGCGCTGGGCCACGATGGTCCCCGTCAGATAGCCCAGCACGCAGAAGGAGA
>JBIPLL010000582.1:0-4484 GCA_044368425.1 Beijerinckiaceae bacterium | reverse complement strand
TCACCTTCCTCCGCAAGGCTGACAATCCCCAGCCCCACCATTGGCAAACACCCCATCCCCTCGATGTGGTGAATGTGCCTGCCCACGCCCCCTTGCTCCTCGGGCCTCCCTGGAGTGTTGGGGCCGGGTGAGATTGTTCCTCCTCTGAAAACAGTGTTCGCTAGCTGTGTTTTCTCACCAGGTCATTCAGCGTTCAGCAGCTGATTGGCTGTGGTGGACATGGGGGTGCTTCGCCGGTGGAGGCGCCGGTGCTGGCCCAACCTTCATTGGGCTTTTCAGACCGGGCCCTGTAGGCCGTACGCAAAGGTGAGATCCAGGAACAGGTGCTTGCCCTGCGCTTCGAGAAAGACTGAATCTGCTCAGCCCGCAAACTCGGACAGCTGGAGGACGCCTTTGCTGCCTTCCACGGACAGAAAACCGGCTGCGCGAGAAATGGGCTGGCAAACCAGAGCGGTAGCAACCGAGTGCTGCGACCAGCCAGCCATCGCCGTGGTCGCGACGTATCAGATCGGCCAATTGACGAGCCAAACAAAAGCTGAAGTCTCTTCTGGGTCGGCACTGCCCTGCAGGCGATACCATTTTGCGAGATACCCTTCTACGAGCACCGAAGCGCCAGAACAAGGCTCACATTTCTGTGGCTACTCGAACTCCTCGCTCTGGGATTTCCCGCCAATCATCGATAGAATAAGGAAAACACGCGAATAGCTGATTGATGGCCTCTGCACTGTACTGCTGGCGTGGGGAAACCCTGTATCTCAACGAAGACATTCAACAAAACCCATCTGATTCAGACTTCAGGCTCCAGCGCTATCGGATTGAGAACGTCATCACAAAAAATGAATCATGGGAAGGTGCCCGCATTGGATGCTATGGAGATGCGCTTTTATCGCTCACGAGCACAGCCGAATCGGCTTCGATCACCTCCCTGCACGTGCAACGTCACAGCCAACCAGGTGTGACGACATTCATGACAGCCTCGGGCAAGGCATTGCAGATCACCGTGCTGGAGCATATCTTGCCCGAGCAGCGGCTCTTTCCCTTCTATTCAGAGGTAAATTCTAACGATTGTTTCCAGGCCTTCTGCAGCAAGGGTATCGGACTGAACATCCCCGAAGATGAAAAACCATATCACTTGCAGGGCAAAATCACGCACCATGCCATTCGGATCGCGCGGGAGTTTGGGATCGAGCCTGTCAAGCAATCGATCAACTGGTTTGACGACACAGATGCAACGGAAGATCAGATTCGGATGCAGATGAATGGAGACAACGGTTATAAAAAGCTAGTGTTGGAGGGGGCCATCGCACCACCAATCATCTGGTGCGGGACGATTCCGGATCCTCAAGTAGGCTGTCCTTCTCGCTTCTTCCTGGAGGAGATTAACAACATCGCGCCGGCTGGAACGATGGCCTGGTGCGCAGACGAACCCTCGTGGAACGGCATCGGGAACGGCATGCCGGTGAACAAAGCAGTTGATCGAGCGATATATGTCCATACGCACGCACCATCCTTGATCCCGATGATCACTACTGGAACCGGCGTGTTAGCAGCGATTCAAGCAGAAGCGAAGGCGAAGGGGGTGAATTTTCCGATTATCTATTGCATCGTTCAGAATCACGACACGCCAGATTTGCTGGCTGAAACGACCAAGGGGTCTTACTTCAGCTGCATGGCCCAAGGCTGCGGTGGGACACCCTTACGCCGAACTACTTTCCCTGTTGCTGTAATTGAGGGAGATCCCATCAATGACTTTCAGAGCGCAATCACCCTAGCTCAGAGGAATCATGCCAGCTTCGTCCTCTATTACAAGATCACAAAGAATCTCATTACATGTTGGCAACCAGGCGGTCTTTACAACTGCCAAGATGGTGGCAATGGTGATGGCACTGCCATGTATGTGAATAAGGAAACGGGCCTGGTCATGCCATCCATACGAATGATGCATTGGCACATTGCACAGCAGAGGCTGGAAAAGCTTCTGTTGAAAGAAAGGACATAGATTCAACTTGGGGATGGGGGTGAGGGCCGTGCATCATCGCGATGCCAGGAGGGGGGAGACGACCTGATTGGGTGCCGCTGAGAGATCGGCCTAGAGGAGTTCCATGACCTTGAGCTTCTCTTCCAGACTCATCTAAGCCAGACGAAGGTTCGCCACCATCACACCGTCGATAACGACTACGACCTTCCTGTGCAGCGAACGCTCCACTCAGTGGCGGGCAATACTTTTGCAAACACAGCCATCTCATCGGCGCCCGATCACTGCAGTGGATTGTTGTATGGCTAATAGACATACATGACTCAATGCTGCGAGGCGGGACAGTTGAACCAATGAATAAGTCTAAAGACATCGTATGACATTAGCCAATGAAGTAAACCTACTCCAGCCCAGATCATTGTCCATGCGCTCATCCGAGGTTATCTTTGAGGCAACCGACCGTGCCACGATAGGTTTCGATGAACCAAGCAACTGCCTTGCCTCTTCTTCGTATCTTAAATAATTTGCGAAAGAAGATCTCATGGTGACTTCATAGTCAACTCCAAATACACAGAAACTTCTATTTATATTCCAGTTGTCGGCAGTTAAGACGGCATTGAGTTCTTCTTCAGGAATGCCGATGGCCTTTAAGGCATCCTTTCTGTGAGTTCCATTGGAATCGTGACTACTGTCATTATCAAAGCAAACAAATGAAGGAATTTGGTAGCAAGTAAAGAAACGCCACCATTTTGCAAGGTTACTTTTGCCTCCAACAGATATGATAGCAACCCCATTTTCAAGGGGATCAAAGCCTACGGCTTCCAAGAAGAATGGAAGAGCAAATTCCTCAGTCGGCCCTTCGACAAGAACAACTTTATTGGCAAAAAATCCATTGAGAAGCTCGGGTGTACTATTTCCCGAATAAAATGGAACAATCGTATGTTCTGCGGCCCGTGCTGCACCCTTACTGCGGCAGTGGCTTGCTAATGCTGCCGCATTTCGGCTCAAAATATGAGTTTGCTGATTCTTCTTCACAAGATTTATTCCTTCAAGATACTCTAGATTGATAAAGAATGGACTGTGGGTAGTAATTACGACTTGAAGTCCGTCTCGTGCCATCTCATACATTTTCTTCGCTAGCCACTTCTGCGCTAAAGGATGTAAATGAGCTTCGGGCTCATCAATAACGAAGATCAGCCCTTGGCCAAGAAACGATTTCGCGTATGCATGGGCAAAGGAAAGTGCTAATATTTGTTGTTGCCCAGTTCCTAGTTCTTCAATGGCGCGAAATTCCTGCCCTTCTACTGGATGAACTCTAAGCGCTTTAAAGTAGTTGCTTGGATCATAGGCAGAGAAATCAAACTTCAAAGCATGTGTCATATTTGATAGCATCTGCCCCGCAATAGCAGACATGTTCGCATTGAAGTCAGAGAACTCCGTAACCTCATGGAAGATTAGTCGAACACTGTTAAACAGGTCTTTAAGTCGATCTACGCGATCTTCGCATTGAACCAATTTGTCATGAAACGCTTTTGTCACTTTAGACAAAAGTGTAAACTTGGACGAGTAGCTGAGTTGGTAGTTCAGATTCATGTCTGAGTTAACAACAATGCAAAGCAACTCCTCGCGTAGCTCACTGTTGACGTACTGAAATGGCTGACCATCTTCTTGCTGTAATGCAAAGTATTCAGTTTCTCGGCCCCTGGCCTTCCTGAACTCAAATCCACCACAGGAAAATCTGTTTCGATTAATTCTCCCTTGGAATCCACTGACCTCTGCTTGTATCAGAATTTGATTTGATGTGGATCGATTGTGGTGGTCGTAGTCTTCAAGCTTCTTGTACTTTGGATGGAATTCTCCGAACATTAAGTCTAGTGCGCGAATGATGTTAGATTTTCCTGCATTATTTTCGCCTAGCAGAATTGTTGGGGTTCCAACTGGGAGGTTGAGTGTGACCTGCTCCTGGATCGATCTGTAGTTCTCAATGGTGAGCGAATTTAGTCTTGCCATTGCAGTCAAGTGCCAGAAAAGTGAAGAGAGAGAGGTTTCAGCGATATTCAATTGACGAGTTAATTATGGAACAGGCATTTCTCCTAGGACTTGATGAAAGCATGATTTATACTCGATAAATAGATCATTGCAATCGACGTAGAGCTGATTTGAACCATTTATTGGCATGACCATACAACGCTGCTTCTGAGTGGCAGGCAAGGAGCCTGAGGCGGCGAGGCAGAGAGATGGCGGAGGCCTGCCCACTCCAGGTTCTTGTTGGGCCTCGCCAAACATTCAAATCTGACCAGGCTCCAAGGCAGTCGAATTAGCCAAATAACGAGTTGAGAATTATATCGGCTATGCCATCACCATCGGCGTCGATAATGTCGGCTATGCCATCCCCATCAAGATCAAGCGCTTCAGCAATGCCATCTCCATCGGCATCAGCATCGAAGAAGCCGGCAATTCCATCCCCATCGATGTCTGTACCAAGATTATCCGATAGTGTTTGATTTAC
>JBIPLL010000286.1:0-4526 GCA_044368425.1 Beijerinckiaceae bacterium | reverse complement strand
GACGCGGCTGGTCGACAGCGGTGCGGCAGCACTTGCCGAGCGCGGGCGGGCAGGGCGGCAATGGCTCGAGGCACACTGGGACTTTCAGCGCCAGTGGCCCGCCTTCTTCGAAGGGCCGCTTGAGCGGGCGTTCGAACGCCATGCTGGTCTCCGCCGCCGCCAGCCACAGGCACAACCTCCCGAACCCGTTCCCGCCGCTCCGCGGGAAGCCGGTTTGGCGGCGCTGAGCGTCGTCATCCCCTTCGGCGGGCACGAACGTTTGCGCAACGTGACCGCGGTCCTGCGCGCCGCAGCAGCTGCCGGCGTGGGAGAGATCGTGCTGGCCGAATCCGACCACGCGCCGCTTGCGGTGGCAGAGGCGGCCGCTCACGGGGCGCGGCACGTCTTCGTTCCCCTTGGCGAAAGGTTCCACAAGGCGCGGGTGATGAATGTCGGTGCTGCGCTGGCGACCAAACCAAGGCTTCTCTGGCTGGATGCCGATCTGATCACCAGCACCAGGGTTCTGACCAGCGCCCTGGAGGAGATGGCGGCGCGGCAGCTTGATTGCCTGGTGCCCTGGACCGCCGTCCATTACCTTGGCGAAGCCGACAGTGCCGCCGTCGCCGCAGGCCATCGCGCACCAGAGGCGTGCCGGCCGCTCAACACCCACTATACGCGCAATGGTGGTCGGGGTGGGGCGGTGCTGCTGGATCGCGCGTTCCTGCAGCGCCAGGGTGGCATGCCCGAGGGTTTTTGCGGCTGGGGCGGCGAAGACAACGCCTTTTTCCATATGGCTGCGGTCTTGGGGCGGGCGGCCGCGACCCGGCACCGCGATCAGCCGTTCTACCACCTCTACCACCCGCTTTCGGGCGGGCACGGCCAGGAGGCCGCAGCGGGCACCAATCCGAACTATCGCCGGAATTTCGCGCTGATGCAGGAAATCCGTCGGATCGGATCGGCGGCGCGGATGAAAGAGGCATTTCCGCCGCCCGCCCAGCCGCCCGCGCCTTGGCACAAGCCGCTGAAGCTGTATGGCGAAGCGGGAACCGAGGAACTGTGCGCGGCCCTTGTTGCGCGGTTCGGGCCGGCCATCGTTCCCGTCGCCGACCGTTCTGCTGCGGATGCGGTGCTGCCCGGTGGCGCGGCCGACGACCCCGTAACCCCCGCCCGTCTCGCCGATGCGGTGGCGCTCCTGTCGCGGGAAGGCCATGCTACGTTGCAGTGCAACACAGAGGCAGAGCCGCCGGTGGCGACCGGTCTGCGCCTGAACCTTGGAAGCTTTGACCGGCCGCTGGCAGGCCATGTCAACGTGGACTTCACCGAAGGCCCCGGGGTCGATCTGGTGGACAGGCTGCGTGGGGCCTGGCCCTGGGCCGAGGGCAGCATAGACAGGATCGAGGCGCATGACGTCATCGAGCACCTGCCCGAGCCGATCCATACCATGAACGAGATCTGGCGCGTCCTGCGGCCTGGAGGCTGCGCCGCGATCACGGTGCCCACAACCGACGGCCCCGGTGCCTTTCAGGACCCGACCCATGTTTCGTTCTGGAACCGCAAAAGCTTCCACTACTACGAGGCGGGAAACCCTTACCGCGCCCGCTTTGCCGCGCGCTACGGCATTGTCGCCTCCTTTCTGATCGTGGCGGAGGCGCTGACCGAGACGCGGGACGGGCCGGTCCTGTCGATCACGCTGCAAAAGGTCGCGCAATGAGCCGGGTCGATCTGCTTTTTCTCGCCTGCAATCGGCGGGCCTTCACCGAAGAAAGCTTTCGCTGGCTTCTGGCCCATACCGACTGGGCCCTGGTGCGGTTGGCGACCCTTTGGGACGACGGATCGCAGGATGGCACTGAGGACTGGCTTGCGGCTCAGGCGCAGCGGGTCCCGGCTCCCTGCAAGGTCGAGCAAAGTCGCATCGGCTCGCCAGTGGCGGTCAAGTCGCGCTGGATCGCGGCGGCCGAGGCGCCGTATCTTGCGATGATCGACAATGACGTGATGCTGCCACCGGGTTGGCTGAACGCTGCAGTCGCGGCGCTTGATGCGGCGCCGGAGCTTGATTTCCTTGGACTTGAAGCGCTTTGCCCCGTCGCCGAGACTCATGAAGGCCCGCGCGGCTATCGCCCGGCGACGGTGGTCTCGGGGCTGGGCCTTTACCGCCGCGCCGCCTTCACCCCGCCCTTGCCGGAGCCCATCAAGCGCTGGTTCGGGTTTGCCGAATGGCAAGCTGAGCGGCGCGCGACGATCCGGGCGGGGTGGATCGACCCCGCGCTGCCGGTTTTCTTGCTGGACCGGCTGCCGATGGAGCCGTGGCGCAGCCTGTCGCAAGCCTATGCCGCACGGGGCTGGCACCGTCCCTGGCAGGCCTATGCGCCGGACCGCAGCGACCTTTGGAACTGGCGCTGGCCCGGGGCGGTGGACTTGGCTGATCCGCCGGCAGCGCGAGTGTCGCGGGACTTTGACATCGTCATCCTTTCGGCCAGCCCCGCCAATCTGCGCGCGGCCGTCGCCGCGATCCTCGCGCGGGAGCCGGCCTTCGATCCGGGGCAGATCATCGTGGTCGACGACGGCGCCGGGACTGACAAGACCGGGATTCCGCCGAGCGTGCGCTGGGTGCAGGGTACCAAGCCCTTCAACTATGCCCGCAATGCCAACATCGGCATCGCTGCCTCGCAGCGCGATGTGATCCTGCTGAACGACGATGCCGTGCTTGAAACGCCGGCAGGGTTTACCACGCTGGCTGCGGCAAATGGCGGGCGGGGCATCATCTCGGCTGCCGTGCGCGGGGTCGTGGGCAACCCCAACCAAAACGCCGGCCGCCGCGGGATTTGGCCCGAGTCCTCGGTCCTGTGCTTTGTCTGCGTGCACCTGCCCCGGACAGTGCTTGATCGGGTGGGGCCCCTGGACGAGGATTTCGTCGGCTACGGCTTTGAGGACAACGACTATTGCGACCGTGCCCGTGCGGCGCGGTTCGCGTTGAGCGTCTGCGGCGATTGCGTGGTCGACCATGGCCATACGCTCCGGTCAACCTTTCGCAGCAACAGCCAGCATGCTGCGCGTTTCGCGCAGAACAAGGCCATCTACGAAGCCAAGCGGGTTCAGGCGGCGGCGCATCGCTTTCTGGGCGTTATGCGGGTCAAGAACGAAGCCGCCCATATCGCAGAGGTGATCCAGAGCCTGTTGCCGCTCTGCGCCGAGGTGCTGGTATTTGACGACAATTCCACCGACGCGACCCCCGATATCTGCAAGGCGTTCGGGCCGGCGGTGACGGTGATCCATTCGCCGTTCCAAGGGCTGGACGAGGCGCGGGACAAGGGGTTCCTGTTGCCCATCATCGCCGAACGGGCGCCTGATTGGGTGATCTGGATCGACGGCGACGAAGTGCTGCCCGCCAGCGCGCCCGCGCTGATCCGCAAGGCTGCCGCTGATCCGCGCGACTACGGCACGATGACCTTCGATGTGGCCTATATCTGGGACCACGACGATCGCATTCGCGTCGACGGGATCTTTGGCCGGATGCAGCGCCCGTCGGCGTTTCGGTTCCGGCCGGAAGATGCCGCGCGGCTGCGGTTCCGCCAGACCCGCGGCGTGAACCTCCATTGCGGCAACGTGCCCCTGGGTGTGCGCGGGCCTGATATCCGGCCCGGCGTGCGGCTGAAACACTATGGCTATGTCACGGCCGAACAGCGCGCCCGGAAATACGCCTGGTACACCAGCGTCGATCCCGGCAACGCGGCCGAAGACCACTACCGCCACCTGAAGGGCGAGCCTGGTGCCCGCTTCGCACCGGGGAAACCCGTGTTGCAGAAGTGGCAGGACGAGACACCATGACCACGTCCGCCGCCCAGGCCGAAGCGCCGCCGCCCGCTATCCTGATCGCCAATGCGACCGGGCTGCAGATTCAGTCCGTCACAATCGGCGGGATGCAGCTGCCCGGCCAGATCGCGCCGATGCAGGTGATGTCGACGCCCGGCCTTGCCGTATCGGCGTTGCAATGCGGCAGTTTCGTCAGTTCCGTCTCGGTGTCTGTCACGTTTCAAGATGGCAAGACGGTCGTCGCCTCGGCACGGGCGGCCGGGACACCCTCCGTCGTCTGGGCCTTTCACAATGCCATCATCGTGGCGACGCAAGCCGGCGAGTTCGTATCCAGCGCGTTCTCCGAACTCGGGGAGCGCGATGCACCTTGATGGGGGGAGGACCAGAATGACCCAAATTCCGATGTACCTCTACAACTGCAACAGCCTTGCCATCAATATCGCGTTCAATGGCGGCCCGAAAATAGCCTTCAATGCCACCTCGGCGGACCTGGGTTGGGCGCCGATGTCGCCCGTCGCCTATCCGAACTGGGCCCCGAGCCCCGCCATCAATGCTCTGGGACCGGGGCAGAATTGGCTTGTGGCTACTCCGGAAGGCGTCAACACGCCCTACCAGTTCGATGTCACTCTGCCGATCTCGGTCAATTGGGTGTCGTTGCAGATGTTCTTCTTCTGGAACGGCGCTGACAAGGTCAGTTGGCTTGCGCTCAATGCCGGCCAGGTCGTCTCGGGCGACTA
>JBIPLL010000285.1:0-4533 GCA_044368425.1 Beijerinckiaceae bacterium | reverse complement strand
CGGCGGCTTCGCCCGCCTCTTCCTGGGCGTCGCGCTCGCGCTGCTTGCGACCCTCGTCGCGCTCACCGTCTGGCGCGATCCCTACTGGGTCTTTCGGGACAGCCCGCCATGGCTCAGACAGACGGGCGGCGCCAACAACCTGATCGATCTCGAGATGCGGCGCGTCAAGGCGCACCAGCTGATGTCGCGGCCGCGCGGCACGGTTCTCCTCGGGTCCTCCACCGTCTATCACGGCCTCGACCCGCGCGATCTGCGTCCGGCGCGCACGCCCGGCATCTACAATCTCGGGATCGCAGCCGTGATGGCTGCGGAATTGCCCACCATTGCCGATCTTGTGGTCGCGGCGGGGGGCGTCGAACGGATCGTGATCGGGCTGGATTATTTCAGCTTCTCGGGCTTCCCGCCGCCACCGCCGCTGGAGCCCGAGCTCGTCACGCCGGTCGGGCGCGCCATTTCGCTGACGGGCGCCGCTATCAGCACCCGCAGCCTCGAGCGCCTCGATTCAGCCTCGCTGGGCCGCACGACCCTTGGCCAGTGGCAATATTCGGGGTTCAAGGTCACGCCGGATTTCACGCCCGAACTCACGCGCTACATGGACAAGGCCCAGCAGCATGCGGCCATGGTGTATCGCCCGGACATGGTGGCTCACCTCGCCCGTGCTCTCGACAAGCTGAAGGGCAGGGAGGTCGTGCTGTATCTCTCGCCGGTTTCCGGCGCGCAGATGAAGGGCACGCTGGCGGCAGGCCATGGCACGGGCTTTGACCGCTGGCGGGCGGATGTCGCGGCGCTTGCGGCGCAACGCGGGTTGCGCTTCGAGGATCTGGCGCTCGATCATCCCTTCGACGATTTCGATCCCGAACGCGGATCATCGCGCTACTGGATCGACAACCTGCATTTCAAGCCGCAGGTGGGTCGCTGGGTGCTGGAGCGGTTTGGCCTCGCGAACTGACCGTCACGCGCCGCAATGTCAGGTTGATGCGCCCGCCTTGCGGCAGCAGGGTCGAGGTGCCGGGCACCACGCGGTCGATGCCGTGAAAGACGAGCCGCGACGGCCCGCCAAAAGCGAGCACGTCGCCGCTCGCCAGTGTCAGGGATTGCGTCGGGTCGCGCCGTGTCAGCCCGCCGATCCGGAAGATCGCGCTGTCGCCGAGCGAGACGGAGACGACAGGGGTCTCGAGGTCGTCCTCATCGCGGTCCTGATGCAGGCCCATCTTCGCGCCGGCCGCATAGAAATTGATCAGGCAGGCCTCCGGCAAGGGCGCCTCTGGCGCCGCAAGCCGCCAGATGGCGAGCAGTTGCTCCGGGATCGCTGGCCAGGGCTCGCCGGTCGTCGGATGCATCGGCTGGTAGCGATAGCCCTTGATGTCCGACACCCAGCCCAGCGTCCCGCAATTGCTCATGCGGACCGAGAACGGCGTCCCCGTCTTCGGCATGCGTGGCTGGAAGAGAGGCGCCTGGCCCACGACCTTGCGGATATCCGCGACAAGCGCCTCCCGGGCCGCCCTGTCGAGGAGACCTGGCCAGTGGATCAGGCCGGGTCGGATCGTCAGGGCCGGGCCTGCCATCATCCCGCCAGGACTTCGCGCGAGGCGACGCGCGAATTGGCCTGAAGGCGGTAGACGACCGGCTCGCCCGTATTGAGCTCGAGCTTCATGATCGTCTCGGTGTTGAGCCCGTCGAGCACCATCATGAGGGCGCGCAGGCTGTTGCCATGCGCCGCCACGATGACGCGCTGCCCGTCGAGCACGCGCGGCAGGATCTCCTGGCAATAATAGGGGAGCACGCGCGCCACCGTGTCGCGCAGGCTCTCGCCGCCTGGCGGCGGCACGTCATAGGAACGGCGCCAGACATGGACCTGCTCCTCGCCCCATTTCACGCGCGCCTCGTCCTTGTTCAGGCCCGACAGGTCGCCGTAATCGCGCTCGTTCAGCGCGATGTTGCGGATCGTCGGCAGGTTCGGCGTTCCGAGCCCCTCGAGGATCAGCCGCGACGTGTGCTGCGCGCGGGTGAGTTCCGAGGTGAAGGCGACATCGAAGCCCAGGCCCCGAGCCTTGAGCCGCGTTGCCGCAGCCTTCGCCTCGCCGATGCCCACGGCCGTAAGATCGGGGTCCTTCCAGCCGGTGAACAGGTTCTTGAGGTTCCAGTCGCTCTGGCCATGGCGCACGAGCACGAGGAGGCGGTCTGTCATCGGCTTCTCCTGATGGGGCCGCGCGGAGCGGCCGGAACGATGGCGCCTGCTTAATGCAGCGGGGCCGTGCGGTTCAACCAGTCTCGTCAAACGCGACAAACGGACTACAAGCCCAGCACGTCGGCCATCGAGTGGAAGCCGGCCTGCCGACCATGAGCCCAGAGGCCAGCCTTGACCGCCCCATGGGCGAAAAGGGCGCGATCCTCGGCGTGATGACTGATCGTGATCCGCTCGGAGGGCCCCGCAAAGATCACGCTGTGATCGCCCACGACCGAGCCGCCACGCAGGGTGGCAAAGCCGATTGCGCCTTCCGGCCGCACGCCCGTATGTCCGTCGCGCACCCGCACGGCGGCCTCCGCGAGCGCGACGCCACGCCCCTGCGCTGCCGCCTCGCCCAGAAGCAGGGCCGTTCCCGACGGCGCATCGACCTTCATCCTGTGGTGCATTTCCAGCACCTCGATATCGAAGGCGGGCCCCAGTCGCGCCGCCACCTGGCGCACGAGCGCTGCGACCAGATTGACGCCGAGGCTCATGTTCCCCGACTGGACGACGGTGATGCGCTCGCCCGCGGCCCGCAACGCCGCGAAATCCTCCGGCTTTAGCCCTGTCGTGCCGACGACATGGGCGAGCCCGTGCCGCAGAGCCAGCGCGCTGAAGGCGCGCGTGGCCTCCGGGGTGGAGAAATCGACGATCACATCGGCACCGGTGCAGGCGGCATCGACATCGTCGGTGATGGCCACGCCAAGCGAGCCGATCCCCGCCAGCGTGCCCGCGTCCAGCCCGAGGCCGGCGCTGCCCGGCCGCTCCACCGCGCCCGCCACACGGGCGTCTGGCGTTTCGTGGATGGCCTTGACCAGTGTGCGGCCCATGCGGCCAGCCGCCCCGACCACGAGGAAACCCGTCTGCGCCATCGCCTGCCTCCTCACAACCGCTTCACGACGAGCGTGCCCGCCGGCATCTGGCGCTTCAATCCTTCGGGAATGCGCTCGCGGTCAAGCGCAACATAGCCCCGGCGGAAAAAGAAGGCGCGCGCGGCTTCGTCCGGCGCGCTCGCAAGGCAGGCTCCGTGGAAGGCCCAGCGCCCGCGCTCTTCCAGAGCAGCAAGCAGCGCCGAGCCATGTCCGCGCCGCCGCCAGCAGGGCAGGATGCGCAGCAGAGCGACGCTGAGTGCGCCGTCTGTCTCGCTCCCGGCAACGAGCCCGGTCAGCGTGCCTTCGGCTTCCGACAGGAAGACGTGGCCGTCGGCGATGAGGATGTCGAGCGCCGCCTGCGGGAGATCGTCCCCCGCGACGGCAGCCAGTTGCGCGGCATCGGCGCGTTCTGCCTGCCGGACCAGTCCGGCAGGCAGCGCGACCTTCACGCGCTTTCGCCGGGCTGCGCGCCCTCATAGCCCTCGATCACGATGCAATCGATGACCGGATTGCCCTGCTTGGCGCGTGCCGCCTGATATTCCGGCGAATTCCAGCAGGCCATTGCCGTCTCGTAGTCCTTGAATTCGATGACGACATTGCGCGACCGGCTCGTTCCCACGACGCATTCGAACTTGCCCCCGCGTACGAGGAAGCGCGCGCCGTATTTGGCGAAGGCCACGCCGTTCGATGCGACATAGTCCTTGTAGGCGTCCGGATTGGTCACATCGACCCGTGCGACCCAGTAAGCTTTTGCCATTGCCTTGCCCTCCCTTTGGCCGCACTGCGGCCGTGGCTTTTCGCGGCTCACGCGGCCGCAATGTCGTCGAGAATGGCCAGCGCCGCTCCACGCGGGTCGCTTGCCTGAATGATGGGCCGCCCGATCACGAGGTGGTCGACACCCGCCGCGATTGCCTCGCGCGGCGTCAGCGTGCGCTTCTGGTCACCAGCCGATGACCCGGCCGGGCGAATGCCCGGTGTCACGATGGCAATCTCGGGTCCGACGACCTCGCGCACGATGGCGGCCTCGGCGGCCGAGCAGACGATGCCGTCGATGCCCGCGTCGTGCGCCTGCTGCGAGCGCAGCCGCACGAGGTCGCGCACGGCGAGCCGGTAACCGGCCTCGGCCGCGTCGGCGTCGTCGTAAGAGGTGAGGGCCGTAACCGCGAGGAGCCGCAGGCCGCCCGAGCGCCCCTCGACGGCACAGCGCATCGTCTGCGGATAGGCATGGACCGTCAGGAAGGTCATGCCGAGCGGTGAAATCGACTCGACGCCCTCGCGCACGGTATTGCCGATGTCATGCAGCTTCAGGTCGAGAAAGACCTGCTTGCCGGCCCGCGCCAGCTCCTGTGCCAGCGGCAGTCCGCCTGCGAAGGCGAGGCGATAGCCGATCTTGTAGAAGCTCGCGGCTTCGCCGATCGTCTCGACAATGCGCCG
>JBIPLL010000634.1:0-5291 GCA_044368425.1 Beijerinckiaceae bacterium | reverse complement strand
ATCTTCTCCTTTATTAGACGATTCAAAATACAAAAATAATGGATTGGTTCTTTTTAACAACCCTTCAAATTTCAAAGGAAATTATTGGATTTTAGATGGAAACAATCATGCAGTTTTTCCTTCTAAATCTTCTTTATTACAAAACTCCAAATTAACAACATCTCTTTGGATAAACGTAAAAGATTGGGGAAATATATACGGAGATCAAATTTTTGGAAATTATTATGAGAGTGGATTTGGTTTGATAAACCAAGGATCTTTAAATGCCCCTTTGATAACAATAACAAATGCAGGATCTGCAGTTGCATATAATTTAAATTACAAATTCATAAAACTATCAGAAATACCTTTATTGTATAGAGAGTTATCCGCCCTCAAATCAAAATATGATTTTATACAAAGACTTCCAGATTATTCATATTGGACGTTTGATACAAATTTTAAACAAGCAGTAAAATATAATCCAATAAACAATATAACAAATTATTTTACTTTTTCTTCTTTTAATATTTCTAATGTAGATCAAATAGAAATAGACAGAAATCAAAATTTTTATTTTTATGATAATACCGAAAAGAAATATACTATAGTAAATTCTAATGGAAATTATATTTCAGCAACAACATTTCCTTCTAATTCTGGAGTAAACAGAATTGAAATAAATTTAAACAACGAAGTAGTTCCAATATATGGAAACGCTTCTGTTATAGATAATAAAAACAACATATGGGAAGTAGTAGGATCCAATCTTTACAAAAATAGACAAATTTTTGCAAATATAGGATTTACACAACAGATAACTTGCGATTCTAAAAACAACATATGGTTAATGTACAATCAAGATAGTATAACAAAATTAAATCCCAACACAGGACTTTTTGAATTTAATTTTAGAATAGGAAAAAATTCCTCTAGAAAACTTGATCCTTGTAAATCAAATGAAATTTTTAGATATATGAATTTTGTAAAAGTTCCAAAATCTGCTTCTTCTTGCGAAGAAGATATAGTATATGAAGATAATTTAATAGTTTTAGATACTAGGGATAATGAAATTTATATAATAGATGAATTCGGAAATTTATTATCCAGATTAGATATAAGAGCCTTACTTTCTGATCCAAGCATAAGTTTAGAATTTTATGCAAAAGGAGATTTCACGGGATATCAATTTCTAAGAAAGTTTGAAGGTAGTAATAAAAATCTTGCTTGGAAATTTAAAATAGCAGAACCAAACGGAAACAGCCCACAGTTATTTTCATTGAATTATGAGGTAAGTTCGTTGCCTCCGGGTTGGCACAATTTTGCATTTGTTTTTAATACCTTAGAAGGATATGCTTCTTATTATATAGATTCCATAAAAGTAGATACGGTCTTTTTTGAACCCAGAAAATATCAACTTTATTACGATTACAGATCTTCTTTACTTTTAGGAGCAGCAACTATAAAAAACACAACTTTAAACGATATAATAGGAATAGATAATAGTAATAAATTTATAGGAAATATTTCAGATTTGAGAATGTATTCTAATTCTTTAACCAATGGAGAAATAGAACAAATTTATTTTTCTTCAGAGTTTTCAGATCCAAGAAAAGATCTAATCTGGAATACTAGAGTAGGAGATAGAAACTATATAGAAGAGATAGAATATTGGTATAAGGCACAGTTACCGGGTAGCAAAAGCAAGTACTTTAATATTAACATCCACAATCTAAATATAGAAGAAAACGTAAAAGAAGTTTTAGAAAATGCTATAAGAGCAAGTATCAATAAAATAATACCTGCTGAAAGTAGTTTATACAAAATAAAATGGATGTAAATTATGATAGATTTTAAAAAAATAAACCCCACATGTTCAAATATATTTTTGATAGATCAAAATTTATGTTTGGGTAATACTTTAAACACTATAAATTACAACTTTTCTTCATTACAAATTTCTTTGTCTGGTTTAGAAAGATATAATAATGATTGGTATAATTTATATACTATTTTTAGCTCTTATAGTGCAAAATGGATTAGAACAGCAACAAATATACAAACATTTAGTGCAAAATGGATAGATACTACAACAACAGTAAACTCCCTTAGTTCCAGATGGGGAAAGTCATTTACTTTATATTATCCACTTATGATAAACATAAATACTTGGAATTCGTATAGCACATCTGGAAAAAATTCAGTTATAATAACATGGTTAAATAATTTTTTCAAAGCATCTCAATATGCCATAGATCAGATTGTAGAAGTTGTTGTGTATTTAAATCAACTTCAATCATTTTCTTTTAGATTTAACAGAAGCTATAATGAACTATGCACTCCAAATGGAGGAGGAACTGTTGTAAAATGTACTGGATGTCCTTTACCTAGCAGAGGTTGTAACAGAAAGGGAAGGGGGTGTTTCAATGCATTTACGGAGTGCAGAAGGACTATATCAGGACAAGCTTCAGTTTCCTGTACTGGCACTGGACGTAAAAGATTAAATATTGGAATAGTTAGAACCGCAACGGATAAAAATATAGCAAGAACTGTAGTTTTAAAATTTAAAAATATCAATAACAAGTGGACAGCAATATGAACATTTACAACATAAATCCTGAAAATAGTATAGGAAATTCTGTTTCTTCTATTAATATAAATTATTCTAATTTAGAGTATAAAACACTTTCAGTAAAATCAAGTGCAGAAAAATATTGGTATCCTATGTTTAATTATTACCAATCTTTTAGTAAATTTTTGAAAGAAGCAACCACAATATCCCAACACTATTCTGCTTCTTTTATAAACACATCAACTATAATAGAAAAAAATTCTTCTGCTTGGATAAAACCAATAACTATATTTTATCCTTCAATAATCCCCGACATTTTACAAATAAATACATCTTTAGACATTTTATTGGATTGGATAAGATTATATTTTCCAGAAAAATCGGTAGAAGAAAATATACCAAACTATGTAGAAAATCAAACTTTAATAATATATGCCCATACTTGGGCATATGGTTCTGCAATATCTGAAAACACATTTTTATCAGATTTTACTCTTTGTCAAACATCAGATAGATCAGTATGTGCTCATTGTGTTGATAGATTTTCTGGATATGTCGGATGTAATAATGGAGGTTTAAATTGTAATGGAAGATCTACATCTTGTCAAAAATGCAACACATTAAGATGTTCATATTCTGCACCTCCATATAATTCATACGTTCCTCCTACTACTTGGGTTTATAAAGACATAGTTCATTACGGAACACGACCAGTCACTATACAAGTTCCAGTTTGGGTTTCTTTGGGAAGGAAAAGAGGACAGGCTTTAAGATATGTTCCACAAGTAGTGCAAAAACCTATAAGATGGGTTACAAGAACTTTAGTACCAACAGTACCCAGACCTACAAATAAAAGCTCTTATGGAAGTATAACAGCTAATGTGGAGATGACATTCCAAGATAGAAATGAACTTGATAATATTAAAGCTGCTGTATTTAAAATAAAGAACTGTGAATGGGTATTTGATAAACTTATATAAAAATGAATAACGAAAAATTAGTACAGGAAATACGTAGAGAAGATTGTGTTGGAGATTCTTCAGGAAAACACAATTTTAATTTATTATCTTTAGATACATCAATTTGCAATTTATCTAGCCAATTTTTTAACGTAAATAATAATTTTTATCAAGTATTTAATGATTTTGCACAAAATGCCGAAAAATTTATACAAGCATCTAATTTATTTTTAGATCCTAATAGATTTAATAAAATTTCTGCTGCTGTTAATTTATTAAGTTCTTATTGGGAAAAACACGAATTTTCCGTTCATTATCCACTGAACATATCCACTTTAAATAATATAGCGATATCATGTCCAACCGTTAATCAAATAGAAGAAAAGCTTACATCTCTTGCAAGAGTTTTTATAAACAGAGAATATCCCGTTAAAAATTACATAGAAGGTACAAAATTAAATTTAATTTTCTTTTTATATAACGTTCCAGTAAATCCTAAAAAAAGCGATGATTTAATATCATCTAAAACAAGTCCGGAATATTCTTATAGAATACGTCACATGTATGCAGAATATATAAGACAAGATGTACATTTGGGTAATGGAAAAATTTTTAGATTTGTAAATTCCAACGGAGCTTGGACTCTAAGTGAAATAACTACAGGAAATACAGATGTAACAAAACAACCAATTTTAGTACAAACACCACCTCCCAGAATATCTGTGAGTAGTGGTTCTGCAAACGGAAGATCTATTGTATCAGTAACAATTTCAGAAGATGAATTGAATTTTGATTTATTTTATAGAGTTTCTTATTCTGGATTGTATATACCAGGTTATACAGATGTTACCTTAACCATAAACTCTGGAGTTTTTGTAGGAAGTAACGTAGACGGAGGAGCAGCACTTACAATTTCCGGATTTGAAGTCGGAGATTCTGTACGAATTATAAATAATGGAAATATAATAGGATATGGAGGACTAGGAGGAAGGGGAAATAATCTAGGAGAGGCTTTAACAAATGAAAATAATGGTAAAAACGGGGGAAACGCTCTTGCTATTAGATTTCCTGTAGAATCTATAACAAATAATGGAATAATAGCAGGTGGCGGTGGTGGAGGTGCTGGTGGAATTTCCAGTTATACCAATAAAAATTACATTAAAAATCTTACATTTGCAGTTTCTGATAGAAGATCGGTCACAACTCCCATCCAAAACCTTAGAGGAGGTGGCGGAGGTGGCGGAGGTGCTGGGTATGTTGGAGGTTCTTTTGGATTGGGTGGCTATGGAGATATTGGACTACCACCAACGTCTTCTGTAAGAAGATGGACAAGTCAGGCAGGTAGAGAAGGAACATCAGGAGATAAAACAACACCCGGTCTCGGAGGTTCTGGTGTTTCTGGAGGCGGCAACGGAGGAGCACTTGGACAAGATGGCGTTAGTACAGGACAAATTAGTATAGGAAGACAACTACCTCCTCTTGGTGGTAAAGCAGGGAGACCTATTGACGGGGAATCTTTTATTTTAAATTTAACAACAGAAACGTCAATAAAACCTTATGGAGATATAAGAGGAATTTTAAATTATAGAAGATAATGTTTGTACTTTTTAATAAAGATAAAAAATTTATAGGATATAGTTCCGACATTCCAGAAAATTCTGAATTGTTGAAATTAGAAATACCAAAAGAAAATTCAGATCTTTCATTTTGGAAATGGGAAGGCACTTATGATAACGGAAGAATGGTTCCTATTGATATAGGATATCCTATAGAAGAATATG
>JBIPLL010000632.1:0-6429 GCA_044368425.1 Beijerinckiaceae bacterium | reverse complement strand
AAATTACCCCATACAAACGCAGATGATTAATATAATCAAACAATTAAGAAAAATTGTAAAAGAAAAACCTGAATTAGAAGATTATCAATTTATGGATATGTCAGATTGCATAATAAATGCGGTGGAAAAAATGAACAACAGGATTAATTACTATAAGAATTACGAAAGATTTATAACTAAAAATGAACAATAAAAAAGATCCTACATTAAAAATTAGATATGCCAGAGGTTTTGGAGATTTTTTAGCATGTATTTTACATAGTAAACCTATTGGATGGTTTGTACATTTAATAACAGGAAATGACAAACCATGTGAAATATGCTCACAAAGAGCAGAAGCATTAAATATATTAATACCCATACCATTTTGGAAATTATTTTTTAAAAATGAAGTAGAAATGGTAAAAAAAATGGCAGAAGATTTAAAAGATGCTGGATATGAAGTAGAAATAAATGAAGATAGCAAAGGATTTTCTTCATTTAAATCAGAAGAAAAAATTTTAGAATCTAAAATTGAAAATTTTGATAAAAAAGAAAACAAAAAAGATGGAGAATATACCTTGGTCACAAGTGGAGAAAATTTTATAGGTGATTTCATGATTAAAACTGAAATTTTTCAAAAAAAATAATATGGATATACAAATAATAGCAACACAACAAATAACAAACAATTTAGATACTACTAGAGAGTTTGGATGTTTTTTATTAAAAGCAAATTCTATAATAAGAATGTTGCACTGGTATACTTTAAATTATAATGCCCATAAAATTTTGGGAAATCTTTATGAAGATTTGGATGGATTGTTTGACAAGTTGCAAGAAGAAATAATAGGAATTTGTAGATTGAATAATATGACATTTCCCAAAATAAATCCCACAACAATAAATTTAGATTTGGATAATATATCTCAATTTAGAGATGAAAACCAAAACACAATTAATTTGTACTATAGAGTTTCTTCCGAAATAACCAATACATTAACTTGCTTGGATTTTAAAAATTTTACTAATCAAGTAAAATCTGGTATAGACAATACAGTTGATGAAATTGTTACAAGACTTAACAAATCAAATTATTTGTTGTCTATGGTTAAATTTATATAAGACCCAATCCTCTATATAATTCGTAGGAGAATTCTTTATCCAAGAATCCTTCTGGACCCAACCAAAAACTTGATGTAGAAAGGTTTTCACTTAAAGTTGTTTGTGGATTTTCCCAATCTATAAATCCTTCTAATTGATTAAAATCATAACCTCTATTAAACTCATAAAATTCATAATAAGAAGACCAATTAACATCGTTTAAACCTATAGAAGAAGCAAGGTTTTCTAAAGTATAAGTTGATTGATTGTGAATTTCTCCTGTTTGTATTAATCTGTATTTGTCCAAAGATTTGTCCTTTAAAACCAAAGGAGTTCCTGCTGTTACAAGATAATTTAAAGAAGTTATCAAGTTTCCTCTATTTAAAATTCCATTTTTATTTGCTCTATTAAAATAATTTTCCTGTAAAGATCTGGAACCAAACAGTCTGGATTGATTTATACTTGCATAATCCACTAATCTTTTTAATAAGGTTGGAAATTTAAATTTAAAATCTTCACTATCAACACCCAATTGATTTGCAATGTCGTATAATTGGTCTATATTACAATAGTCTACATCTGAATGATTAGCCACGAAATTTGCAATTTTTTCATAAACAGAAACACCCAAATCATCATGTTTGAATGGATATTTTCCATATATTTTTCCTAAAAACTCTTCAAAAAGATAGGAACTTTCATTTAAAACTGGCATAAATGCCAAAGATTGCATAGACGAAGCCATGTCAAAATCTTCATTAAATTTGAACAAATCAAAATCTTCATGTTTTATAAAATTCATATAATCAGATTGTCCAGTCAATCCAAGAAAATAACTAGAATTTGAATAATATGGAAGTTTATTTGCGTATTTATTTGTCCATCTAATACCCGTCCAGTCTCCAGAAGCTTGTAGTGATTTGTTCCACAGATTAGCAGACATAACAGTAGGAGCAGATTGATCTTCTACATAAAATGTAAATCCTTGAGGATTTATGTAGAATTTATTTAAAAATTGTTTGGTATAAGAATCTAAAACATATATTTGATTTTCTATTGAATTTATAATATAGACTCTTCCTTTTAAATCACAAGCAATGCCTTCTAAAGCAGTTTCGTCAGTGTTAATATTTGGATTAAACCAATTTGCAGCATTTGTTGTATATCCAGTTCCGGAAAGATTCGTTACAAATATATTCCCCGTATCTGCATCAATAGAACCAATCCAACTATAACTAAAAGTAAACCAAGGATTTTGTTCTTTATCTATAGCAAGATAGTTTAATCCTCTTATAAAAGATATGGAACTTAATAAAGCACCTGTTGAGGATCTTTTTTCTAAAGTACACTCTTTACTAGGCCATATATTATTTGATAAAGCAATCCATACATTATCATTTGCATCTACCACCACTTGTTGTGGACAAGAACATACGGGATATGCATACGAATATATTAAACCACCGTTTGAGTTGTATTTTATTAAATATCCACTTGTAAAATAAGAATACGTAACCCACACATTATCTTGAGTATCTGTATCAAGTCCAGTAGGTTCTACAAAATTTAAATCTATGTCATTTAATCTGTTCTGATCGTAAAGAGAAGATTCTTCATAATCATAATAAGTATTTTGGGTATACCAAACCGGATCTATATTGGGTGCGGGAGGAAATATATATCCAGTACTAGAAAGAGGGGTAGTTGCTAATATAAAGTTCCCCCATCTATCAAATTTTAATGTAGATACTGTATCATATAAAGTCATCCATATATTTTGATTACTATCGAGAGCAATTGAAACGGGAGAAACTTGTTGAGGAGATAAAAATCCCAACTGGTTATCTGTAACCACCTTATTAATATCTATAGCACACAGTATAGAACCTGTAGTATCCAATCTATATAAATAATTTAACTCAGAATCCAAGGCCCATGCATGGTAATCTGGAAATGGCATTGCTGCTATGCTATATATTCCATGAAATCCGGAAAGTGCCATTGGATCTTTTACAAAATCAACTTCATTTATAACAGGCATCTCGAAATTCTTAACAACTGCTATATTCATATTTGGAGTGGTTACAGCAGATAAAGATTTATTATAAATATATTGTGCAGTAGACATTAAACCTGCTTCAGGATTTGATAACCATAGTATAGGATTGAAAAATTGAGAAGATAAAGAAGGTACTGGAAGTACGACAGAACCCGTCAAGATAGCATTTAAAGAAGATACGGTATTTGTATAAAAAGTTCCCTTGTAGTAGCCCGGTGATTTGTAACCACTATTTTCATCAATCCAATTTAATTGGGTTGGATAGGGCACAAAATTTGAACTTATTCCAGTACTACCTAAATTTAAAGAAATATACCCATTTAACGGGAATGAGTGACAAAACATACTTTCTTCATTGTATATTTTTATTCCGTTACTTTCATCATCCCAGTAAAAAGGTTCTGGATAGGGATTTTTATAGTTTATTGCTGCTATAACTGGTTGTTGAGCTTTTTGCCACCTTGGGTTTACATAATCTCTTATACCATTTTCTGTTATTTTTATATCATCTGGAACTCTTAATAAAAACATATAAGGAACAGATACAGTTGCTAGACTATTAGAATAACTGGGAAGTTCGTTACTTGCATTAAAACTATCATTAAATGATCTTATTGCACTTGTTCTTAATGTAGCTATTATTGTTGAATATGGAACATCTTTTACAGCCAAATCAAAATTGTAAATATCATCCACAAAATAAAATTCAGCACTTCCACTAACTCCAACAAATAAACCATTTCCATCAGAATTAATTTTTCCTAAATTGTCACAATATAATTTTGTTTCGTTTGGTATTATATTTGTTATTATATTTCCATTTAAATCTAAAAATCTCCATTCTGGTCTTAAAAAAGACCATTTATTTCTAGGATTTTGGTGTTCATAGGATCTAGAAAATTGAGCAGCTAAATCTATTAAATGAGGACCTTCTTTTGAAGATGTAAAATTAATTTTGAAGGGATTTCTATTATAATGATTTGCAAAAGTCGGAGGTGGAACATAATCAAAATATATAGATTCATTTATCAATAAATTTACATTCAAGTTAGAAGATAAACTTATTACAGTTGAAGATGTATATGCAAAGAGAGAAACATTATATTCACCCGGCACGGAGTATATGTGTTTTGGATTTGTTTCATTACTAATACTACCATCTCCAAAATTCCATATAAGATAATAAGAAGATAGTGTTTTATTTACATTTGTAGAAAATTGATAAACGGTAGATTGGGCATATCCATCGTCAGGAGATATAGAAAAATTTAAATTTGCCTCTGGAGATGTTTTTATAGAAAATGTTATTACACCACCGAAAGAACCTTCTGCATTTGTTAAAAGAATATATAAGGATCTATTTCCCAATTCTAATGGAGTTCCTGTAATATCTCCAGTAGAAGGATTTATTGAAATACCATCAGGAAGTCCAAAAGCAGACCAACTAAAAGGAGAAGTTCCACTATGGCTTATACTTCCACTAAAATATTCACCAAAAGTTAATTCAAAAGATTGTTTTGAAGGTATAAAAGGTGCTGCCATTTGTTTTAAAATTCAACGGCTTTTATAAAACCACTTTGTTCTACTACTTCTATTCTGGAAGTAATATCATTTATATTATTGAATATAGGATATTGGAAATATTCTAAAGTTAAATTTTGAGAATATACTTTTGCATCTTGATATGGATATAAATCATTCCACATTAGTATAGATATTCCATTTGCTGAAGTATTTGTATCAGATCTGTAAGTTTCTACATTTTCTACGCCATCTAAATTTAAAATTTCTGATGTTAATTGATACAAATCAATAACTTGGCCCAGTCTAGAAACACTGTGATTAAATTTTGATAAAAACAGATTTTTAATATCTGCTACTATAGCAGATGATGCTCTTCTTGTGTTTTTTTCTTTTATTATTCTTAACTTATTTAAAGATAAATCGTCTATTGTTGCATCTGATATAGGAGATTTTATATAAAAATCAAAATTCATATAAACAGGATCAGATATAATAATTTTAGACGTAATAGTTTTACTTTCTTCTGTTCCGTTTAAAATTAATTCTTTTTGTGGAGGAGACAAAAAATCTTGTGTTTCGTTTTTGGGAACTGCATAAACATATAAATTGTTAAAATTACAACTGTTTGCAAATTTTACCTGATTAAATAATATTTGATTTTGTAATTGAGGATCTTTCAATCCTATTTCATACAAATATCTTAGATGTCCTCTCAAATAATCATCATTCCCAACAACAACAGTATCAGAAATTATATTAAAATAATTAGATTTTATAAATGATTCATAATCTCTGGAAGTCACCAACCTATATTGAGATCTGAAATTATTCGGGGCATTTGCTTTTATACTTTCAACATTTTCATAATCAGAATATGAATTTGATGGATATTCGTTGCTTATTGAAATATTGTTTAATTGAGAATTTGACAATTTTTCATCAAAGTTGAAACTAGTATCACTTAAAATTTGATTGTATCTTAATGAGTTATATTGAACAAATTTTGAATTATTTAAAGCTTGAGGAGCAATTCCCGAAGAAGTTGAATCTATTTGAAGATAATAAATGGCAACCTGATCACCTTCATTTAATCTTCTTCCATTTATATCATCTCCAAATTGTATTTCATATCTTAAATTTTCATTAAATCTTGTTGTATATACATTTTCAGTTGCTGTATATAAAAATAAATCAGAAACATTAGACCATTTTTCCCATTTATTTGAATTTTTTGGTTTAACATAAACAAATATATTAAAATGGTCTATTTGAACAGTTTCTCCCAAAGCAAGATATATAACTTCATTATCTATTCCAGCAGATGTATATAGGGGATACTCTTGGAAAAGTCCTTGATATAACAAATAGTTGTTATTAACATCTGATATTTCCGAATCTCCATCTGTTAATTTTGAAAAAACTATATCTTGATTTAAAGAAAATTGAGTTCCTCCCACATTGATATAGCTAAAACGGGGTATGAAATAATTTCCCTTTGCTATGTTGGAATTTGCTGACAAATTAAAAGGAACATTTTGTCCCAATCTTCCGATTGGTTTATAGTTTAAAATTTTAACAATTCTATTCATGTTTTCATATATTTGAGCCTCTGAAAACATGCTTTCCGATGAAGTTTTATTCAAATAATAAAGCAATGTGGTGAATGTATAGCTTATGACATCTATCAAAGCAGATAGATTGGATCCTTGGTAATTCTGATCAGTAAAAATTTTACTTTGATTAAGCCTGTTTATTATATTATC
>JBIPLL010000283.1:0-4553 GCA_044368425.1 Beijerinckiaceae bacterium | reverse complement strand
CCCTGCGCCTTCGCGAGTGCGGGCAGGGCCGCCTGCACCGCCAATGCGGCCGAAAGCGCGTTCAGGCGGAAATCCGCCTCGAAATCCTGGACGGTCAGTCGCTTGAGCGGCTTCAGGTTGATGCTGCCGACCGCATAGACGAGGCCGGCCAGTCCGTTGTCGCCCGCCGCCTCCTGCGTGGCTCGCGCGGCAAGGGCGGGGTCGCAGGCATCGCCGGCCGTGAAGCCGCATCCCAGCTCGCGAGCGAGAGCCTCAAGGCGCCCCGTGTCGCGCGCGACCAGATGAGGTTTCATGCCGCGCGCCGCAATGGCGCGGGCGGTCGCAGCCCCGATTCCGCCTGTGCCGCCATAAACGAGAACTGTGTCCGACATTGTCCGCCTCACCAACCTTGAATGCCGCAGGTAGGGCGCTGCGCGTCAGCGGAAAGGGCGCAGTTGTGGAGGCCGGGCCGGCGCGCTTGCGTGTCGCAGGCTTCCTTGCGACAAGTCGTGAAGCTGCCTCGTCCGGATAACGTTTCATGCGTTTCGCGATTGCCAACTTTGATCTCTATGAAAGCGTTTTCGACGGCCTGATGGATGCTGGCTGGACCCCGGTGAAGCTCTTTACCTGGAACCTCGACAACCATTTCGACTTCAACCGATCCGTGCTTGCGCGCGCCGACCGGTTGAAGATCCCCGCCCAGACAACGCGCATGCGTGAGGAGGATATTGCCGACCTCAAGGCGCGTGGCTGTGACGTGCTGGTTGTCGCGGGCTATCCCTGGCGCGTGCCGGACTGGGAGGGGCATCTCTCGCACGGCATCAATTTCCACCCGTCGCCGCTGCCAGAAGGGCGCGGGCCGTTTCCCATCGTGCGTGCGGTGGCCGAGGGGCGCAGCGAGTGGACCGTGAGCTGCCACCGGATCGATCGGGATTTCGACACAGGTGCCGTGCTCGACCGTGAGAGCTATCCGCTCGGGGCTGACGAGGTCTATGAGCGTATGGTGCTCAAGACGCAGATGGCGGCGCGGCGGCTGGCCTTGCGCGTGGCCCGCAACTTTCCGACCTTGTGGGACGACGCCAGGGCGCAAGGTGAAGGCAGCTACTGGCCGCGCTGGACCGACGAGCAGCGGGTGATCGACTTCCGCTGGAGCGTCGAGGAATGCCTGCGGCACGTCAATGCCTATGGCCCCATCGAGGCCATCGCCAAGGTCAATTCCGGCTCGATCTATATCCGCCGCGCGGTGGGCTGGACCGAAGGGCATACCCATACGCCCGGCACGGTGATCCATACCTATAATCGATGGCTGCTCTTTGCGGTCGCAGACGGTTATGTCGGCGTGACCGAGTGGAGCTACATCAACCCGGCGACAGTGCCGCATATGGGCCGCTGACCCGCGCCTTGCCCGAGGCTGGTTGGCCCGAGGCTGGCTGCGCCTTGAATCGCGATGATGCGAACGGGTAACGCGCTCTGGGAAGTCGTATGCTTCAAGCGCGATCCGCGCGCCGGGGTGGAGCGTGAGATCCGCCCGTTCAGATCGGACCCTTGACATGCCCCGCATGCGCAAGAAATCGGACCTGCCACAGAAGACCTGCCAGGCGTGCGGGCGCCCGTTCGCTTGGCGCAAGAAGTGGGAAAAGGTCTGGGACGAGGTCCGCTATTGCTCCGATGCCTGCCGCAGCGGGCGGGGGCCGGCGAAGGCTGCCGCAAAGCGCTGATTCAGCCTTCCTCAAGGTTACTTCTTGCGAGTCAGGTTGTGCTTCAATTTTACACAACCTGTGATTTGTAACTTTGTTTCTCATTTACGTCCGGTTTGCGCCGCTACCCGCATCACCAGAGGCAAGCCCCGCATCAGGGGCTGGAGGATGGTGTGTCGGGAGCGAGTGCGACAAGGGCCGTGAACGTGCCCCGCGTGCTCGTCGTCGCAGCGAATGCGACGGCGCTCGCTCCCGCTTGCGCCGAGATGATGCGGCGCGGGGCGCTGTGCAGCATCAGCGGTGGCATCAAGGAGGCCGCGGCCAGCGCGCGCGAGACGCCATTCGATGCCATTCTCGTCATGGCGCGGGAAGGCGGTCCGGAGACCTTGCTGCTCCTGCAATTGCTGCGGGCGGAAGCGCGCGGCAATCCCCGGCTGATCCTGCTCGTCGATCCGCAGCACGCCACGGCCTATGTGCAGCAGGCGACGCTCGCGGACGCGATGCTGGCCGCGACGCTCGCGCCAGAGCGCATTGCCGAAGCGGCCGGGGTCGCGCAGCCGCAAGCCGAGGCCGCACCCAACCTGCCGATGGTGGTGGCGCAGGAGCGGGCGCGTGTGCTCGCGCTCCCGACTCCGCTGCGGGCCGAGCAATTGCCCGACGGCATCGTGCCTGTGAAGGAACGCGGCGAGGTGCCCGACGCCGTGGTGCTGACCGATGCGAGTGGTGCTCACCTCATCACCTCATGGATGTCGGCGGCGGCGGCGGCCGTCGTGCCGGTCATCGACGCGACCGGGCGCCAGCGCGCGCGCGCCGACGCAACGCTCTCCACGCTGACGGCCAGCGGGCTCGATCAGGCGCTGAGCGAAACCGAGCCGATCCGGGCGCGCATGCGGGATCTGCCGGAAGGCTATTTCCGCTCCCGAGATGCGCGCAGCTTCCTGATGGCCCGGCTCGCCACGCGCGACCGGGCTGCCGCGCCGCGTCGGGATGCCGGCATCAAGAGCACGGTGACCTATCCCGACGAGCTTGCGGTGGCAGCCCTCGTGCCGGTGGCCGAAAGCCTCGTTCGCACGGGCCACATGACGCGCCGCTTCATGGACCGGGTGCAATGCTGCCCGACCTGCACCTCGGCGCGCGTGAGCGTGCGCGAGGAATGCGCCAAGTGCCGCAGCGCCAATGTCGTCGAGGAGCCCATCATCCACCATTTGCGCTGCGGCTATCAGGGGCCGGAGCGCGATTTCCGCGTGAGCGGCAAGGATGGGGACAAGCTGGTCTGCCCGAAATGCCGGCTGCATCTCGAACATTTCAGCGTCGATTACGACAAGCCCGGCGCGCTGCACCTTTGCGAGGATTGCGGCCATGTCTCGGGCGAGGTGGCCATCGGCTTCCTGTGCCTCGACTGTGACAGCCATCACGACAGCGAGGCGATGCGCCCGCGCGATGTGCACGCTTACGCACTCACCGACGAAGGACGCCAGGCCGCCTTCCTGCCGCCCATCGACAGCAGGGGCGGGGGCATGGGCGCGGGGGCGACACCTTTGCGCGAGCAGATGCGCGCCTTCGTGGCCCGAAATCAGGCACGCGGGCAGCCCCATGCGGTCCTGATGATCCGGCTCGACACGACTGGCGGGGCAAGGGCCGCCGCCGGCGAGCGGCTGTGGCGCGACACGGTCGCGCTGTTTGCCTCAATCCTGCAGGAATTGTTCACGCCCGACACGCAGATCGCCGAACTGGGTGATGCCTTCGTCGTGATGATCTCGAACGAGGCCCGCGCGCGGGTGGAGGCCAGCGTGCCGCAGATCCGCTCGGAACTCGAGCGCGATATCGCCGTGCCGCTGGGCGCCCGCTACGACGTGCTGGGCCCCGACCAGCTCTCGAATTTCCTGTGAGGGCTGGCTGATGGATACCGGACTTCTCACCAACGCCTTCGACGTGCTGCGGCTCAATCCGTGGCCGGCCCTGATCGGGATGTTCTGGTACACGCTGCTCTTCGAGATCCCGCGCTATGCGATGGGCTTTGGCGGCACGCTCGCCATGATCTATCGCGACCGCGTGGCGCCACCCTATCCGCATCTGCCGGCCAATCTGGGCCGTGTCTCGATCCTGATTGCCGGTCACAACGAGGCTGACGCCATCGAGCGGGGCGTGCGTTCGATCCGCGAGCAGAGCTTCAACCGCTTCGAGATCGTCTGCGTCTCGGACGGCTCGACCGACGAAACTTTCGCGATCATGTGCCGCCTGCAACGGATGGGCCTCGTCGACAAGGTAGCGGAGTGCCAGACGCGCGGCGGCAAGTCCTCGGCCCTCAATCTCGCGGCTCGCCTCGCTTCGGGCGACATCCTGATCGTCATCGACTGCGACTGCACCTTCGACCGCGATGCGATCGAGGAAATCCTCAAGCCCTTCAGCGATCCGCATGTGGGGGCCGTGTCCGGCAATGTGCTCGTCAAGAACGGCGACCATTCGGTGACGGCGGCGCTGCAGACCATCGAATACATGATCACGATCACGCTCGGCAAAGCGCTGATGGACATGTTCGGGCAGGTCTCGATCATCTCGGGTGCCTTCGGTGCCTTCCGTCGCAGCGCGTGGCAGCGCGTGAGCGGCATGGACCCAGGGCCGGGCGAGGATTTCGACATCACGCTGCGGCTGCGGCAGGCGGGCTACGGGATCGTCTTCGCCCATCGGTCGATCTGCTACACGGACGTGCCGATCGCGCTGTTCAACCTGATGCGCCAGCGCAACCGCTGGGAGCGCGATGCCTTCTGGATCCGCTTCCGCAAGTTCGGACGCACGCTCGATCCCCGCCGGGCCGACTTCGACTGGCGCGAGGTCGTGCACCAGGTCGACTTCCTTTATTTCAACATCATCGCATCG
>JBIPLL010000665.1:0-17750 GCA_044368425.1 Beijerinckiaceae bacterium | reverse complement strand
CCTGGCGGCACTTCTGGGGGTGGGGCTGAGCACCCTGCAGCGCTGGCGCCGGCAGTTCGCGGGCGATGGGGACGGCGTGGATCGCCGTAAAGGCAGCCATCGGGTGATTTCCCATCGCCTCACAGAAAGTTTGCGGCGTTGCCGCCGGGGCAGATCGTGCGGATCCTGGCGGATCAGGCCTCTACAATTCCTCCAGAGAAGACTTCGTCTACGGTTCTCAGCGGAGCTTCTACTGCGTGCTCCATGCTCACGGCCAAGCTCATCGTCGTGGCCGTGCGCGCCCGCCCCAGAAGCCCCAAGACGTGCCACTGCAGAGATCCAAAGCGAGCCTTCCATCCAGACCGCCATCGGAAGGGCGAAACCATCCTTGGGGCGACCGAGGTAGCCGGAAGAGAAAGGTCTGAGCAGACCTGGCGCAGCAGCTCTTTACCGGGGCGCTGATAGCGCTGGGGCATGCGCAGAGCGATCTTGATCGAGGAAGAGCAGGCACAGCTCCAGGCAGCAGGCGATGTTAATCACATCATGGAAGCGCAAGCCCTCACGATCCTGCTGGTGGTTGTAGATCTCACCGTTGTACAGGCGGGAAGCGGCGGCAGTGGCTGGTGATCGGCTGCTGGCTCAAATTGCAACGGCTGTTGTCGCGAAACGGACAGCATCCAGAGTAAGGGCAGGCATCGCCCTGAAACAGAAAACTGCCGATCAAGTCGCAGATGTGGGGCGCTCCTGCAACGCCAGTGCTTGCTGGTAATGGAACTCCAGCTGGTCGAGCCAGGGCTCGAGCTGAAAACGGCGAGCCTGGGCATAACCCAATTCACGGATACGCTCCTGCTCCGCGGTGCTGCGGGTCAATACCAGCTTCACCTTTTGCGCCGCCTCCCGGGCCCAGGCGTCCAGCGGCTCAGGGGGGGGCGGCGCCGTCGGGATGGTGATGACGGCATTGCCGCCAACCTCGGTCATCGGGGGGCGATCGGTAGTGATCACTGGGCAACCGCAGGCCAGGGCTTCGAGAATCGGCCACCCAAAGCCTTCCGCATGGGAAGGAAACAGCAGCGCTGCTGCCCGGTTGTAGAGCGCCACCACAAGCTGGTCTGTGGCCCGCTCGAGCACATGCAGCCAAGGGCGCAAATGCATGCGAAGCTCCAGCCAGGCATGCACTTCTGGGTCGAAAGAGCCAACGAGCACCAACTGTTGAGGAAATCCCAACTGGTGCAACTGCTCCCAGATAGCCAATACTCCCAACCGGTTTTTATACCAATTGCGGCCAATGTGAATGAGAAAAGATTGCTCATACATCCGAGGCAAGGCCTGCCGCACCACTGCCGCAGCCTGCTCCTTGGGGAGCACTGCGAAGCGGGAAACCAAGGGGTTGTAGAGCACAGCAGAGATCCGAGGGAGTTGGGGGAGATAGCGCTCCAGCCCTGCCTGGGTGCTTGCGGAAACCGAAAGGAAATACCGCCCATACCGAAAGCCTTGCATGATCCAACGCTGATAAGCACGGCCGCTCCTACTGATGCGGTGATAGGGCTGCAGCCCAAAGGACGCCTCCAGTGCCAGCAGGTCGTGACAATGAACCACATGGGCACGGCCGCATAACCAGGGCAACCAGGGGCCCAAAGCCTGATCTGTTAGCACACATAGGGATCCTTTCGGCAACAACCGTGCGCGCAGCCAGAGCCAAGGGGGAAAGATAAAGAACTGATCAACGTATCCCAACCACTTCGCAGCATGAGTATGTGGAAACAAAAGACCCAGCAACACCGGCGCTGTGACCTCCTGCACCCTGTGTCCTCGACCGCGCATCCCAGCAGCAATCTGATCGGCAAAAGCGCCCATGCTATGGCCCTCCATAATTGGATAGTGGCGAAGCAGCAGAATCCTCATCTTCAGCGCATTTCTGCAATGGCCGTGGCCAGGGCCTGAGCGGCGGCCTCAATGCTGTAGTGCACAAGCCCATCAGCTGCCCACTCAAAGCTGCGCGGGTAGGCCGCCAGCTCCGTTATGGCCTGGGCAAGATGCGGCGCCGAACCCACAGGAATCGTGCGGAAGCGCTCCCAACCGCCAAAGTCTGCAGCACAGCCCACGGCTTCAGATACCACCACAGAACAGCCGGCCTGAAGGGCTTCATTCACCACCAATCCCCAGGTTTCACCGGCGCGCCGAGAAGGCAGCACCACCACATCAGCAGCGAGGTACCAATCCAGCAGAGCTGTCTGGTTTACAAAACCAGCAAAATACGTGGTGATGTCGTCGCGGGCCTCAAGCGAAGCGGCCTGCGCCACGAGATCCTCCTGCAGCGCTCCACTGCCCACATACAGCAGGCTCAGCCGTTGCCTGATATCTGGGGAGCAATAGGGAACCGCCTCCAAAAGCAAGGCTGGATCTTTCTTGGAAATCAGCTTGCCGAAAAAGGCCACAAGCAACTGGTCTTCGGGAAGGGCGAGGTGGTGCCGCAGAGCCTGGCGGCGGCTCTCACGTTCTTGCGGAGAAAGCGCTGCAGCCCTATCAGGCGTGCAGTAGCGGGCATCACTAAGCTGGCGTGGGTGAAGGCCATGGCGGAGCCAGTGCTCACGATTCAACCTGCCGATCGGAAAAGCCAAGGAGATTCCTGCATAAATCAGGCGGTATGCAGCAGAACGAATCAAATTTTTCAACCAGGGTTGCAAAAAGGCATGATCCTGCGTTTCGCAGCGCATCCACACCGGGATGCCATGCAGCCATGCTGCGGCGTAGGCCACAGCGTCGTAACGATAGTTGAGCGAATTCAAAAGAATTGCGTCTGGCCGCAGCTTATGGATCAGAGCCCTCAAGCCCCGGCCATCAAGAGACTGCCAATCCGATGGTGCCTGCGAAAGATCAGACCGTAATACTGTAGAGGGATAGCCAGCAAGAAGGTCTGTGTCCCAGGCAACAGCCTGTGCAAAACCGGGATCTCGCCCACCTCGAACGGAAAAGTCGCTGGCATAAACGACATGAACCGAGCCTGGGCAAAGCTCCTGAAGCCGCGCGTAAACAGGAGTTCGATATTGAACGGGATGGGTTTCAACAATCAATAGCAATGGTGGGCGCGAGCTCATGCGTCAGATAGAGGCCAAAATCAGGGACAGATGTCTTGAATCCCCACAACAAAACTCAAGTGAGGATCAAAAATCAATGAATCAGTGCCGAAAACTTAGCAACGAGATTGCGTGCCGAATCTTCCCAAGTCGAAATGGAAGTTGCGGTTTTCACGCTGTTGGAACTCATCTGATCCCGAAGCCCCGGGGTATCAATGATAATTTGGAGCGCATCGGCAAGAGCACGTGAATCACATGGATTCACAATGAATCCTTCTTTGCCGTGTGTCATGATGTCTTCAGCGCCCGTATGAGTGGTTGCAATCACAGGAAGACCTGAGGCCATTGCTTCGCCAAGAACAAGCGCCATTCCTTCCTCAACAGAGGGAAGCACGAAGACCGTGGCCGCCAAATACTGATCACTCAGATCTTCCCCCTTCAACCCTCCAGTAAAGTAGATATTATCTGATAATACTGTCTTTTCGAGACCTGTACAGGAGGTCTTAGGGCCAACGAGAACAAGTTCCTTGCGAGGATGCTTGATGAGGCTAAACGCCTCAACAAGATATCGAAGTCCTTTCCTGATATTGATCTGCCCTACGTACAAAACCCTAAAGATTCCATGGTTCCTCTCCGAAACGCTTGTGGATGCCAAGGCGATTGGCGACATCCCAAATGAATTGACAATAATCTTATCACCGGGAATCCCTTCGCCTTCAAGAGAGCGCTTCACAAAGTTAGAAGGGCAAAGGATGTAATCAGAAATTTGATAAGCATCTAGGCGTTTTCTCACGTCATAAGAATGGGGGCAGGCACAAGGGGAGAAACCAAGTTTTAAATACTCATTCAGCATCAAGCGTTGCGCATAAAGAACATGAGAATTCACCTCCTCCATGATACAGATTGTTTTCAGCCCAGCATCTTTAATCCTCTTAGTGGTGTTGACACCGGCTGTTCGGTAGTACAAAAAGATGTCTGCTTCCAGCGCGTATTTATATGATGCCGCATCTAACGCAGAATTGGAAAGTGCAAAGAAAAGATCTCGAGTCGAAAAGAAACGGCCAAGGATTAGAGCCATGCTTTGAAAAAGATCAGCTCGAATCAGTTTGGTGTTTAGATGAAGCTGCCGGCTTTTGGGAGCAAATCGAGGCCAACCGGAAATAAAAGCATGTAAACATTTGTGATTGTCTAGTTGAGAAGCATATCGATAGTGATGTGATGCATTTGGGGAGGCATATGTGATCTTCATAACGATCAGACAGCTGGATATGAATGCTGATGGATATCAAACAGATGCTCGGAATGCTGCGTCGCTATTAGGGATTGAGAAGCAGAAAGCGCAATCAGCAAGAGCAATGTTCCTGTCGCTGTATCATTAGCACGGAGCATGAGTCCATTGGCCACTGTCATAGAGAAAAACAACCATCCCGATGAAATGCTCGCCGGAAAACTTGGCTTAAGATAAAATAAGATGTTGCGAATAGAAATGGATACAAGAACTAATCTTGAAAAGATATGCAACAAACCAATGGCACCAAATGAACAAATAAAACGTTCATATTCATGTTCGGTGCCAAGGCCGATGTCTGTGCAAAAAGATGGTATGTAAAGGGAGTCTACCAAAGGATTATTGTTTACCGCATAACCCAAGCCCAAGCCGTCAATAAATGGAATATTGAACGGATTAATCGTAAGTAAAGATAATAATGGGATCGCAAATAATCGACTTGACGCAGTGGAGAAGTCGTTTACTGTACGATTTGCCGAAAAAACGGTAAGGCCCCACTCTGTGGCTGAAGATTGAAGAATGTAATACGCAAGAGGGAGAAGAAGAAATATCAAGGACGACCTGTCAAACTTTTTATTAATCAGGGAAGGGATCAAAAGCCTAGGGACAAGAAAGACAACGATACCCAGAGCATATGATCTGGAAGCCAGATTAAATACAGCGGAGACTGCAATAAGCAGTTGCAAGAATGGTATAAATCTTTTTACTCTTCTCGAAAGAGACGTCCTAGGTAATACATCTAAAGCTATGAGGCCAGCGATAGACATATATGGAGATGGTGTTCCCGCCAAGCCAGGCGCTTTTAAAGCATCTCCATATGCATGGACGGAAAATGATTGGTCGACAGTCTGGGACAGCCAATGCTGTGGACCTACTAAAGATTGAAGAATAATAAGAAATGAATTGAGAACTCCTATTATTGCAATAAGAAAAACCAGCTTTTGAGCTGATTCATAGGAGAAGAGGCACCTGAGCGAAGACAGGAAAAACAGCATAACTGGCAGGAAGAATATAGCGATTAAATCATATGCGGCATAGGGAATAAAGCTTGGGGAAGGAATTGTAGCCACCAGAGGAAGGGTGATGGCCACCATGGCAATTGAGTAGAGAAATGAAGGGCGCTTGAAGGCAAATAAAAAGAGAGGTACAAGTGCTATGTACTTAACAAGAACTACCAAAGGAGATGCGTAGATATACTTTCGAATCGATGCTTCAAAAAGGATAACTAGGACAGCCCAAAAAATACCCTTGCGCAATTGATTCATTGCTTTCGCTTTTTGGACTGGAGGTGGATCCGAAGTTGCTGATTGCTCATGCCGACAGCGTATTTGAGCCCACCATCTTCGACCAGACTAGACAACCAGCTTCCTGATGGAAAGCTCCACTGGCTGCGAGCATTGGGATTTGCCAGCGGGAATAGATCCTGCAAGATACTGCTTGAGACCCGATCATAAAGTGGCCTTAGACAAAAATCTGTTGGCATCTTGGATGCTTTTTGCAAGAAATTGGATAAGGTTTAGGGTTCCCGGAAAAAGGCTGCAGAGAAGGCCCAAAGAGGATCATTCCATGAAGGAGGTGCGCGACCAACTCAGACACATATGCAAAGAATCCATACTAACAAGGGCTCCCTTGATCGATAAGCTTAAGCCCAAGCAATCGATGCTCAGCAAAAGGCTATTTCAAGCGAGATTAGCATGCTATGTTGGAAAACCATGAAAAAAGAGTCTCGGGTTTTGAAGCATGACCATCCACTGTGATTCCAAGACTGGAAATGAATAGTTTTGCTGGAAGAACTTTCTATGCCGTGAACAACTAAAGCCTCCGTATTGAATTGAATTAATAAATCTGTACAAGCCGTGATGAAGTGAGTCTACCCCCAGCCCAACTACCTGAACATCCAAGTTGTTCTCTGTAAAATCTGGAATACCACCTATTGATGTAGTTAATATGGGAAGTCCAACCGCTGCTGCTTCTAATAACACTAATGGAAGGCCCTCTGTTGCTTGGCTTGGGAGTACTAAGCCGTCATAACTCATCAGAAGTTCCCTATATGCTTTTCCTGTTGGATATGCGCCATGCATAGTAATAGAACATTGATCCGCTGGGAAAGAAAGCGATAGTTCAGTTAGTTTGTCCTTCAAGGGGCCAGTTCCCCATATATGAAGGCTACAAGATTTATGCAGACATAATTGAGACCAGGCACAGAAAAGCTCAAGCAATCCTTTGTTTCCTGCAAGGCGACCAAAGTAAGCAAGAGAGACCTCAGATTCAGAAACAGATACTCTCATGTTCTGAATGATATCCGAAGAATCAATCTGATGAAAACACGGAAGCACTTGGCATGGTATAGAACGGGAGAGCTTGTTTTGAACATGATCTTTTAGAATAAGACTTTGTGCTGCAACAGCATCATATGAATTGATAACAGAACGCATTCGTAAATCATTAACTGGATAGTCACAAGTGACAATCTGGATTATTCGAAAGCAGTCTTTCTTGGTGAAATTAGCAAGCCATCGATATCCACTTCCGGTTGCAGTTGAAACAAGAATATCCGGAGAGAACAATCTTACCTTTATATACAGATGTACCCATTGAAGGATTTTAAAAAGGATCCTGATCTGACCTCGTCGATATTCATAAACTTTCTCAACATCAGCAAATAGGACAGAGTATCCCTGTCGTTTTAAGAATTTAACCAGCTCATACGTATGTACTTCCACGCCTCCTTGCTGACCTGAAGGACCAGCTACACAAACCTTCAAGGGCGTTTGTACCATACTGTCACTCCTTCTTCTGTCGATCTTAGAATCCCCATCTGCACAAGACCAGCAACACGCATGAGGGTATCTGCCTGATCAAGCGTATAATTTGGTGGGTGACATTCCAAAATGCAACATTTTGTCCTTTTTAGCAGTTGTTCATGATTCGGCAAGAACAAAGATTCTGCTCCTTCAATATCGCATTTAAGAAGATGAAGCTCGTTATTGTTAGATGGAAAATCATTGAAATCTTTAAAGGGGACTGTCCACCGCCCAGAATTAAAGCTGATATTGTTTAGGCTTGAAGATCTCGCCTCTAAGACATGTGCATATCCATGGAGCTTGCCAGCGGCACAATTTATAGAATCAATCTTAAATCCTTTCCTCCTTAGGCTTAGCAAGCGTAATGATAAGTCACGAAAGGTAGAAGGGCTTGCTTCAACACATAAGCAATAGATTTTTGATGGATCTACATTAGAAATTGTAGCCAGATGAGCCAGCCTAAGTGCAAAGAATCCAGTGTTGGCCCCTAAATCCAAAACATTAATGGAGGAACCAATATTATCATTTAGAACACAGTTGATTGCAGGATCATACTCACCATTGGCAAACAAATCTCCGTAGACACACCAATCGGAATAGCTACGAATAATTACATGATGCCCCGAGGAAAGCCTGAAGTTAAGATTTAGTGAATTTGCAAGATAAGACCAAAGCCATCGTTTTGGTCTATTTAAGAGTTTCATGTAAAGGTCTGACGAGTTTTGCAGGGCAACCTGCATAAATACCAGGCTGCAAGATACTTTTCGTTACTATTGCTCCAGCTGCAATGACTGAGTGATCGCAGATTTCTATACCCCCCAATAAAATTGCTCCGCTACCAATCCAAACACCGCATCCAATTTTAATATCAAATCCTTCCTTGGGATGATCCTGCTGTCGCTCTCTCCCAAAAAAGTCGGGATTATGCGTTCCAGTTAGTATCATAACGCCATGGCCACAGAAAGAATCTTTTCCGATGTTTATTAATCCAGAGTTTACATTTAATATTGCATCCTGCAAATCCGCTCCCGGCTCTATAGTTACTCTTTCCGGCGGGCCAACAACCATAGGAATTAATGAGAGTTTTCGGCGAAAATAGCATCCTTCGGCGAGGAGAAACTTTATAGCAATGCGCCGAACTAATCGCAAGAACATTGATGAAGCGATAGAGTTGCCAGAAATGAATTAGCCACTTGCGAAAGAGATGGGGGTGAACCGGAAGACTCTTCGGCTACAAAGCTCCATAGCGTAAGCATAAAAAGCAACCGCCGAACCAACTTAGCTCTAAGCGCCTGTTTTTTTCGAGGAGGGGTAGAGGTTTTCGGAGATTCTTAAGCTCGGGCTCGCAGTTTCCAGATTTAAGTGGATCCACTGCAGAGTATAGGCCTGAAACCTGGCATTCGGCATAGCCCCTTGAGATTGCCAGCAGCCATTTCAGGTAGATGGCGAAGCGTCAATCGCATGGCTTAGGGTAGTCCTGGGAAGAGGATGGGGCCTGGGTCAGTTCTTGAAAGGTCTTGTAAAGAGCAGGAAGTTGGTCATACCGCCCACAATCAGCGATCCGGCCTTGCTCGAGCAACACAACCCTATCGCAGCTCTGCACCGTGCTGAGCCGGTGAGCAATCAGGATCACTGTGATATCGCGATCGAGTGATTCAATCGCTGCCATCACTTGTGCTTCAGTGCTGTTATCGAGCGCGCTCGTGGCTTCATCCAGCACCAGCAGCTGGGCCTGCTTATAAAGGGCCCTGGCGATGCCGATGCGCTGCCGCTGGCCACCACTCAGTCGCACACCCCGCTCGCCCACAAGCGTGGCGTATCCATCGGAGCTGCACTCGATCAACTTGGCAATATGCGCTTGCTCGGCCGCCTGCCGCACCCGGCGAAGATCAATCCGATCCTCTTCCACGCCGAAAGCAATGTTGGCGGCAAAGCTGGCATCGCTCAAATAGATCTGCTGCGGCACATGGGCCACCCGGGCCTGCCAGGCCCGCACGAACCCAGGGGTGCGATGCAGATCTTGGCCCCACACCAGCAATTGGCCTTGGCTGGGCTGAAGCAATCCAAGGATCAGGTCGCTGGTGGTGCTCTTACCGCTGCCGGTGGTGCCTACAAACGCGAGCCTCTCACCTGGTTGGATCGCCAGATCCAGATCCTGGAGCACCCAGGGGCCCTCTTCGCTGTAGCGAAAACTCACTCCCTTAAGATCTACTATAGGTTGATCTGCTCGTGGAGCAGGTGGCATGGTGACATTGCGCAGCCCGGGATCATTGGCCTGCACCGAAGGTGTTTGTGAAGCAAGAAAGGGTGCCAGCCGCTGCAGTGCAACCTGATTAGCCTGCAGGCTGCTTACCGCACTGAAACACTGCTGAAGGGGCTGCAACAATCGATAAGCACCCAGGGCCAATGTTCCCAGAAGGGGCAGCTGCCGATCGATACCCTGCCCTTGCAACGCCAGGGCAAGCGACACCCCCACAATAAGTAGCACCGCAAAGCCCTCGATCAGGTAGCGGGGCACCTGGGCCTTGATGTTGATGGCTGCCTCGGCCAGCCTGCGCCGTTGGTTGCTCTGGTGGTAAGCCAGCACAAAGGTAGCCTGGCTGCAGTCGAGCAAGATATCGCGAATGCCGCCCAACCCCTCCTGCGCGATTTGCATGGATCGCTCATATTCCCCCAGCGCCAAAACCCCATCGCTGCGTAGCTTGGCCCGGGTGAAGAGAAATACCAACAAATAGAAGCCGCTAAGCAGCACTCCCGCTACCAGCATCAAAGCTGGCGCCAGGGCAATCAGGGAACTGGCGAGCAACATCACAATCAGAACGTTCATCCCCAACAGAAGCAGCACCTGCACGCAGGAAAAAACAAGATCCACATCGCGGGTGAGATAACTAAGCACAGCGCTGCTGTTGGTGCGCAGGTGCCAGGCATAGGGCCGCTGCAGCACATCCGCAAACACCTGCTCACCCAAGTCAGCGGTGATCAGCGCGGAAAGCGAAAGCTGGCTGTGGATCGTGAGCACTCTCAGGCAGGTGCTCAGAACCACCACTCCCATGAAGCCCAACCCAAGGATGAGGAGCAAGTGCTGATGCAAGCTGTGCGGGAGCTGTACAAAAGGCCACAGCGTCTTGAGGCCCTCGGCAGGATTACTCAGCAGGCGTAGGAATGGCAGCAGCGCTCCCAGATTTGCAACCTCACCGAGCGCCGCGACTAGGCTAAGCACCTGAAGGCCAAGCAACTGTTTTTTGCGCCTGGGGCTGAGAGCTTGCCACAACGGGAGAAATCTATTCTTGAGCTTTATCAGTTGCATATTCTGGGTTTAGCTGTTAGCGAAAAAAGCATGTGCGAGGAAGTTATTGACAACAGTTTCTACGAAACTTTGGCTTTTCGGGCCCAAGAAAGCGATAGTCCAGAAAGTTCGCATGCAAAGAATTTACTTAGCGCCCAGCCCATCGCTTGTTGGCTTAATTAAACTATCATACCAGGTTTTTTGATTGGCAATTAACCCATCGACACTCTCACGGATTACTGACGAATTTGGCCTTTGAGCAAATGCTATGTCCATCGCTAGATCGGTCTGACCAAACAATTTTAAGACCAACAAGCGAATAAGCTGCTTAAAGAGTATCGGCCTGCTGATAAGCTGTGAGATAAGTGGCAGTAATTTACAATGCAGAAAATTTGATTTAAAGAGAAATTTATTTCTAAGGTCGGCCTGAAGCGCGAGCATATTAGTCGTTAAACTAGAATGCTCGCTGACTAATAGCTGGATCAATTCTCTACCAACAGTTTTCACCATGTAATCATGAGTTTTTAACTCATCTTTAAATAGATGGGCTCCTTGAGAGCGCGAAACAGAACGAATAAAGAAGGTTCGGTGAATTACCAGCGGCTTGCTTAGAAAATAGGGTTTAAGACTGGACGCTAAAAATTTTAAACCAAAATGAACGTCTTCGGCAGTTTCCTTGCTTAAAAACTCATCAAACATTAAATCTGGCCTTCTTGCAAATATGGCTTTACGGCAAGCTACTGCGCTGCCCATAGCCACAGGAAAATTATGACGCGTGACGTAATCGATTAAAGGTACTACTGACCACTCGTTAATTTCATCAGGAAACTCTTGCACTCTTGCCTTGGTTCGGCCTTTTCGAGTGGTCCAAAAAATTGTTTTGGATAGTACCAGCTGACTAGCGCAATGTTCATTAAACACCCTAGCTATACTTTCTAGATACTGAGGAAACCATAGATCATCGAAATCTATGAAAGCAAGATAATCACTCTTAGCTTCTATGATTCCGCGATTACGAGCAATACTCACGCCGGAGTTTTCTTTTAACCTAATCAGCCGTAATGGAAAGAACAATTCAACCAATGGCCTAACCTGTTGCTCAATTAGCTCCACACTATTGTCAGAACTGCCATCATCAACGATTAACAGCTCAGCCGGCTGCAGGGTTTGATTAACAACTGAACATACTCCTTGGATAAAATGATTAAAGCGTCCTCCAATGTTAAAGCATGGCAGTACTACTGAGAATCTAGAAATATTCACAAAAAAGCCTCTTGATATTCACTTGGTACTGGGATTGTTGTAGTTGAAATCGCCCGATGGGGTGAGATGGTGCCAACGATAGAACCCGGGGCAATGGCATATTTACACTGACAGGATGACCATTAACCTTTGAGTGCATAGCCGGCAGAAGGGGTGAGAATTGGAACAGCACAGTCGGGGTAATATGGATGGGTCGCCCTTGACATCGAACTGCTAGATCCAATCGCTCAGGGCAAACAGCAGCTTGGCCTGGGCCGAATGCAGTTTGGGTGTAGTGAACAAAGCCAGCCCGCCGGGCTTCAGCAGCCGCGCCAGCTCTGCGAGCAACACTTCAGGGTTCTCGATGCGCTCAATCACCTCCGCCGCCAGGCCCGGATCAAACGTCCCATCTGCGGCATCGAGCCGGAACAGATCCAGATCCGCCTGCTCGTAGCGGATGGCTGCAGTGGAGCCGGAGGGCGGATGTCCACGCCAGTGCGGCCGGTAGCCCATACCCTCTAGCCGCTCCAGCACGTCGGTTGGGCTGACGTCATGGGGTGCAAGGGTGGTGTCCAACTCACTCCCGCTCATCAAGCCACTGCATTAGCCGCTGGGAGCCGGTCTTCAGGAAAGCGAGGGGTTTCTTCGACAGTTTCTTTGAAGACCTTTTCGTCCCCTTGCCATTGCCACTGAGCACAGGCTCCTTGGCCTGGTCAGGAGCGCCCTCCACCCCATTGCCCAACCGTTCACGTTTCTCAGCTGCCTCTGCATAAGCCCCATAGCCCGATCGGTTTCCATCCCCATAGCGGCCGTAACCCCCATAGCCATAGCCATAGCCATAGCCATAGCCATAGCCATAGCCATAGCCATACCCATACCCTTTGCCGCCCGATCCCCGCACCACCGGCTGGTTGGCCAGCACCCCCAGCACATCAACCCCAGTATCCCCCACCCGCTGCAGCGCCTGAGCCGGCAGATCCCGGTTCACCCGCGAGAGCCCCACCAGGAAAATCAACCCATCCAGATGCTCCGCCAGCAACACCGGGTCACTCAGCAAGAGAGCCGGCGGGGTATCGAAAATCACAAGGTCGTACCCGGGCAGCTGGCGGATCCGCTCCACCACCGCCCCGCAGCGCTCGGAGCTCAGCAGCTGGGTGGGATCGGGCGGCACGGGCCCCGCCGTGAGCAGATCCAATCCCTCTTGCAGGTGCTGCACCAGCCCCTCCACCTCCATCTCCGGATCGGTGAGCACGCTGGAGAGGCCCTCCATGTTGTCGGCCCCCAGATAACGGTGCAGCCGGGGCCGGCGCATGTCCGCATCCACCAGCAACACCCGCTGGCCCATCTGGGCCAGGGTTTGGGCAAAGAGAGCCGTGGTGGTGGTTTTCCCCTCCCCCTGTGTGGACGAAGTGACCGCCACCAGCCGCACCGGCTTGTCCGCCCGCAGTAAGCGGAAATTGGCAAACAGGTTGCGCAGCGATTCTTTGATCGCAAACCGCTCGCCCCCCTCCATGGCCGACAGGGACTGGGTGATCGTAAACCCTTCCCGCCCGGGCAGGTGGGGCACCACCCCCAGCAAGGGCACCGTGAGCGCCTCCCGGAGCTCCATCGGGCTGTGGAACACGTGATCCATCCGATCCCGCAGCAGGGCCAGGCCCACCCCGGCCATGGCCCCAAACAGGGCCGAGGTGAACAGCCCCCGCGGCACGCTGGGCTTCACGGGCCGGGGCCCAAAGCGGGGCTGGACCATCACCTTCCAAGGCACTGTGCGCTGGGCCACCTGCAAACGGAAGCTCTCCCGGGCCTTGATATAAGACGTGAGGTTGTCGCGGGCTACGTCCAGCTTTTGCTGCAGGGCCTCGTATTGCTTCATCTGGGCCGGATTGCCCTGAAACTGGCGCGCCAGCTGCTCTTCTTGCAGGCGGATCTCTGCCAGCTGGGATCGGTTTTCATTCAGGCTGGCCAGGATCGGGCTGAGTTGCTGACGCTGGAGCAGGGGTCGCAATCTGTCGCGCTTGGCCCGCAGCTCCCGCACCTGAGGGGCGTCATCTGTGAAGGTGGCCTCCGCCTCCGCCAACTGCCTCTCCACCGCAAAAAGATCATCCGAGAGGGTGGTTTGCCCAATCCCCCCCTGGGTCTTGCCCAAGTCTTTCCCAGCAGAGCCCTCCTTAGAGAGGGTCGGGAAACCTGGATTGGAGGCTTGCGTGGACGTAACGCTGAAGTGCCCGCGCCGCAGGGCTGCAGCCTGGCCATCCAACCGGGCCTGCTGCTGCTCCAGCTCCTTGCGCTGGGTGCTCAGGGCGATCTGTTGCTCCTTGATCAGGGCAGCCTGCTCTAGGGGCTCCACAAAGCCAGTGCTCTGTCGAAACTCCGCCAGCTGGTTCTGCAGGGCCGTCACCCGAGCCTGCAGGTCTGGCGCCTGCTGATCCAAAAAGGCCAGGCCCTGGGTGAGCTTTTCCTGCCGCTGCCGCAACGAATAGGCCAGGTATTCGGTGCTGATCTTCTCCAGAATGGCCTGGCCCTGCACCGGATTCCCCCACTGCAGCGCCACCTCCAGCACTCCGGGAGGGGGGCCCATGCCAGTGGCCGCCTTGGGGATAGTGATGGAGGGGGCGATCACCCCCTCCGGCAGGCCAAGGCTGCGCTCAATGGGGGCCAGCAGCAGGGGGCTGGAGAGCACCTGGATCAGGGTGGCCGTGTTGTTGGTAGAGCCACGCCTCTGCAAGGCCAAGTTTTCAAGGCCATCACCCTCTTCCTCGGAGCGATCACCCGTGTTGATCGGATCGCTCACCAGCAGCTTGAAGCCCCCCTGAAACACCGGGTTGTTAGCCCGCTCCCAGGCCGTGTGCAGAGCCCCCGCCAGCAGGGTGGCGACAAACACCGCCAGGGCCAGGCGCTTGCGGCGCCGTAGCGCCTGGAGAAGTTCGCCAATTTTAAGGTCCCCACCCTCGTCGGCACCTCCCGCTGCCTGGCCGCCCCCGGCCTCCCCGGGCGACAACCGTGAGTAAATGAGGCCGTTGACGCCGTTACTGGCCAATGGGGGAAGAGAGAGGGGGATTAGAGGATTAACAGGATAACGCGTCTGCCAGATTTTTTTCTAAGCAGAGCAACAAGATTGGCAAAATGTAGTGATAACGGTTAACCGAGGGAAGGGTAGGGCGAACAATTCTTTCCATACAACACAAACAAACAAAGAGTTGAGGGATGCGAGCGGAGCTCAAGCATCTCAATAATTCACTCCAAATATTAGCACTATGATTCCTATTTGCATGCCATCATACGTTGTGATCTGTGAACTCGGCGCTGATCGCCTCAGCCTGCACGCCTGCACGCCTGCACACACTTCCAGAGTGAAAGCAACGTGTGGGGTCTGAGCACGGCTCCAAGACCACCATACGTGCCCCACAAAATCTATGACCATTGCACGTTTTTCACAACCCTGCGGGATCCGGCAGGGGCACCGATCCAAGGGAAGGTTGAACCCCGGGCAAAGCCGATAAGATGCTCCTGGCCAGGCTGTGCAGACAGAGATCAACAATGGGTGTTTCCCGATGGAGGGGCTGCCTGGCTCCCTTGCTCCTGCTGAGCCAGCTCGTCGCCCCGCTCCAGGCGGCCCAGGCCGTCGCTCCCCCACCAGCATCCAACAGCAGTGCGGCCGCCAACGGAGGTGCCAGCGGAGGCGTCAACGACCTCATCGATCTCGACGCCTACATCCTCGGGTCGGGCGACCGGCTGGAAATCTCCTTCCTCTCCAGCACCTACGCCAACCTGGGCGGCACCTTCGAGCTGCTCAACGATGGCAGCACCAGCCTGCCCATGATCGGCTCGGTGGTGCTCGATGGCCTCACCGTGAACCAGGCCAACCGCTGGCTCACCAGCCTCTACCGGCGCTACCTCCGCCAACCCGAGCTCAACCTGCGGGTGGCCCAGCCCCGGCCCCTGCAGGTGTCGGTGGTTGGCCAGGTGGAAACCCCGGGCCTTTATCTCCTCAGCCCCGGCGGGGAAGGCTCCGCCGTGGAGGGCAAGGAGAAAAGCATCCCTGGCCTCCCCACCGTGGTGACGGCCATTCAGAAGGCCGGGGGCATCACCCTCAATGCCAACCTCAGCGATGTGCGCCTCCAGCGCCGGCTCCCGGGCGACCGCAGCCAGCTGCGGGAAACCCAGCTCAACCTGGCGGCCCTCCTGCAGAAGGGCGACAAGCGCCAGAATCCCTTTCTCTTTGATGGCGACACCATCGTGATCACCCGGGCGCCAGCGCCGCCCCCGGATGAGGTGCTCGAGCTGGCCGCCGCCAACCTCTCCCCCGAAACCATCACCGTGAACGTGGTGGGGGAGGTGAAGAATCCCGGCCGCCAGGCCGTCCGCGCCGGCACCCCCCTGATTCAGGCGATCCTCTCCGCAGGAGGCCCCACGGCGATGCGGGCCAACCGCAACAACGTGGAACTGATGCGCATCAACCGGGATGGCACCGCCACCCTGCGCCGCTACGCCATCGACTACAAGCAGGGCGTGAGCGGCCCCCGCAACCCCCCCCTGCGCGAAGGCGACAGCGTGATCGTGAACCGCAGCGTGCTTGCCGCCGGCAGTGATGCCCTCAATGCCGTGTCGCAACCCATCACCGGCCTGGTGAACGTGCTGGCCCTCTGGCGCATCCTCCAGGACTTCAACAACGACAACACCACCAACTGACCATGGCTCCCTCCTCCTCCGCCAGACCCTCCGGACCCTGGGCCCTCCTCTGGCTCGGAGGCATCGCCGCAGCGGCCTGGGTTCCCCTGCTCCTCGCCGATTCCCTGCCCTGGGCCTCCCTCTCGGCGCCCCTGGCCACGGCTCCTGCCGCCCCGGGGGCCAGCAGTGCCGCGAAGCCCGCTGCCTCCGGGGCCACGGCCGCTTCCCTGCCGCCGCTCCAGCCCCAGGTGGTCAGCCTGGCCGCCGCGCCCCTCGCCCTCGGGGTGCCCCCCATCGCCCCCAGGCCTCCCAGGCGGCAGGCCTGGGCCGGTGAGCCCGAGGTGCTTGCCGAGGCTGAGGCTCCCGCCGCCGCCGCTGCCTTCGCTCCAGGCCGGAGCCGGAGCGAACCCGTGCCCGGCTCCCTCCTGCTGGGAGGCCCCCTCACCCTGGCCAGCCTCCGCGAGAAACCCATGGTGCCGGCCGCCCGCCTCGAGCAAACCCTGCGGGCCCGCTCCGCCGATCGCCTCTCGGCTGTGCCCCTCCACTGGCGCCCCACCATGGAGGCCCTGATCCAAGGGAAAGATCAGGTGATGCCCGCCGAGGTGGTGCGCCTGCCGGCCCCCCATCTCAGGGAACCCGAGGAATACCCCATGGCCGTGCAAGCCGATGGGGTGGCTGAAACCCCCGTGAACCCTTCCCCCCCCTCCCGCCAGGCCCTGGAACGCTGGGCCGAACGCCAGAGCCCCACTCCCCAGGGCACCGTGCGCCCGGTGGTGGTGGTGCTGGAACCGCTGGCGGCCGAGCCTCCATCCCCGGCGGCTGCGGCACCCTAAAAAAACGGCCCGTGCTCAAGACGCTTCGCCTGCTCCAGGCGATGAGCTGGGAACAATTGCAAAGCAGCAAGGGGCTGCGCTGGGAGCTGATTCAAAGCCGCCGGGGGGCGGCGGGCGAACGGCTGTTTTCCCTGCGGATCAGCCGCAGCTGTAGGGCCGTGGCCTGGCGTGATCGCCCCTGGCTTCCGTTGCTTTCCCTCCACCCCGATCACAGACTCGGCCTATCGCAGAGGCGCGAGGAGGTGGCGCCTCAGGCGTTTGCCGCCAGCCAGGTGGCCAGATCGGCAGGGCCCTGAAAGTCGAGCAAGGCATCAGCCAGGGCTTCCAGCTGCTCCAGCGGCAACGCCTGGATGCGGGCGGTGGTGCCATCGCTCAGGGGGCCGCAGCGGCGGGTGAGTTGGCGGAGGGTCACCTTCGCTTCTCCACGAGCAACGCCCCGGGCTTCACCCCGGGCTTCGCCCTCGGCAAGCCACTCCTGTACAGCCCGGGTGTGGCGCAGCTCTTCTCGGGGGATGCCGGCGATCACCATGATCTGCTCCTCGCTGTAATCAGGAAACCGTTGAACCAGCATAGAGA
>JBIPLL010000741.1:0-4591 GCA_044368425.1 Beijerinckiaceae bacterium | reverse complement strand
GCGTGGCGGTCTCGGGTCTGGAAATGAGCCAGAACTCCGAGCGCCGTTCGTGGAAGGAAGAAGAGCTCCAGCAGATGCTCAAGGACATCATGGCCGGCATCCACAATTCCTGCATCCAGTACGGCAATCAGGGCGGCGGCTATATCGACTATGTGAAGGGCGCGAATATCGCGGGCTTCAAGAAAGTCGCCGACGCGATGCTGGCCTTCGGCGTGGTATAAGCGTCACGCAATGCAAAAAGGCCTCGCATCCGGAAGGGCGCGGGGCCTTTTTTGTGTTCTTTGAAGGCACCTTTTCGTGGAGGCGCATTGCTGTATTGCAGCGCCAAATTCGCTTGCCATCGTGAGGCAGTCGAGGGACACTTTAGCCTTTGGGACATTGAACGCGAGCAGATGCCATAGATTCGGACCAAGCATAGACGATCGCTGGGTAAAAAGGGGGGGCAAAATGGATCTGTCATCTATTGCGCGAGTCGCGTTGCCATCGGCACTCGCGGTTGCGCTGCTCGCGTTCTTCGTCGAACGCGCTACCAACGCCGCAGATCACTTCGATCCGCCGCTTCGTGTTGGCACCGATACTAGCACGGCAGGGCTCGACGTCGCTGCCGATATCGCCGACCTCTACGCTTTTTCCGATGCTGCCAATGTCTATCTGGCGATCGGTTTCGGCGGCCCTTCGGCCACCACCCTTCCGGCGTTTTACGATCCGAATGTGCTGTACACGATCAATGTATCGAACGCCGGTTCGCGCACGGACGTCGAGCTTCCCATCGAGATCCGGTTCGGCCGCGACGGGAACAATCCCGGGATCCAGGTGCGCAATCTGCCCGGCAACACGGTCGTTCAGGGCCCGGTCGAGACTAACCTGACAGCACCAAATGGCATCATGGTCCGCGCGGGCCTGTTCGACGACCCGTTCTTCTTCGATCCTCAGGGGCTTCGTGACACGCGGGCGACCGGCAACATCGCGTTCAACAATCGGCGCAACCGGTTTGGCGGGCTCAACACGACCTTTGCCGTCATTGCGATCCCGCGCGCGCTGATCAATCAAGGCCAACCGCTCGATATCTGGACAACATCAGCACGGATCCGGAGCTAAGATCATGGTCAGAAACGCTCGCGCATTCACTCTCACGTTGACACTCGCATTGGCGCTCGGTTTGGCCGCTTGCGGCGGCGACGAGCAGGTCGCGCCGCCGACACCGACACCCACGCCGGTCAGCTTCAATGTGACCCCCTGCCTGAATCAGGTCGTGGCGCAGGGCCGCACCGTTGCCAATCTCGTGGTACCCGATGTCCTCCGGCTCGATCTGACCCAGCCCGCCGGTTTCCCGAATGGTCGGCAGTATCTCGATCCGGTGGTCGATGTGACCTTGGCGGTGGCCCTGCTGGATCTGAGGGTTCATTCGCCAAGCACTTTTGCGTCGATTCCGCTGAACCCCAACGGTGTCGACCAGCCGCTGCCCGCAACCTTCCCCTTCCTGGCACCGCCGCTCGGCACCCCGCCGCTGGCGACCGGAGCCGGCAGCAACTTCGTGTTCCGGACCAATCCAGCTTCGGACTATGTGCGGGTCGACCGCGCCGGGATGCCAGCCATTTCAACAGCGCTGATTTTCCCCGGTGGGTCCAAGAACGAATATAATGACGATACTCCCGCCATCGATGCGACCGGGAAATGGGTGCCGCAAATTACCGAACAGCTTCAGTTCTATCACGCTGCACTCGCTGACGATTTTCGTGCGCTTGGTCTGATCGCCTGCGCTGTTCCCAACTGACCAACGCCTAGGAAATGGAAAGCGCTAGATCTCGCGCCCCTTCGTGGTCGTGGCGATCGGTCGTTGTTGTTGCGGTCGCGTTTGCTGTTCTCCTGTTGATCGAGCGGTGGCAGAGTGGTGCTGCCGAAATCGATCAGGAGGAACAGCAACCCGCCGCTCTTTCGGGCATTGCCAGCAGTTATTCCGGCATTTTGGCGGCGACGGATATCGCAATCGCCAATGCAGAGGCGCAGGTCGCTGCGGCCAATGATCAGTGGTTGCTGCATGAAAACGTGGCGCGCAGCTATCTGGAGCGGGCGCGGTTTTCGGGCAATTACGGCGATTATGCAGCGGCCGATGCCGCGCTCAAGCGTGCTTTTGCCGTCGCCGCGCCCGGTACCGGGCCGCATCTGGTGCGCGCCCAGCTCGATTTCCGAATGCACCGGCTGGCTGAGGCGGAGCGCCAGTTGGCGCTGATCGAAGGCTACGCAATCCCATCGCTTCCCGATGAACGGGCCGAGATTTTGGCTATGCGGGGCGACATTGCCTTTTATCGCGGCAATCTCAAGGCGGCGCTCCAGCTCTACAGCGAAGCCGATCGCCTATCCCCCGGAACCGCCACGTTTCGGCGTGCCATCTACGCAATGAAGACAGGCGATTTCGAACGCGCCGAGACCGCCTTCGACCAAACCGAGCGGGAGGCGCGCTTGCTCACTCCCCAATTGCAGGCCTTTATCGACTTGCAGCGCGGCCTTCTCGATCTCGAGCGCGGCAACTGGCCATCGGCCGAAAACTGGTTCCGCAAGGCCGACCGCAGCTTTCCGGGATATTGGCTGACACAGGCGCATCTGGTGCAGATGTGGGCGCTACGCGGCAAGGTGGAGAAGGCCGAACAGGGCTACCGCAAGATCATCGAGCATTCGGAGCAGCCCGAAGTGATGGATGCGCTCGCTGCACTGTACCGGTCCCAAGGCGATGCTGTGGCCAGCCGCGAATGGGCGGAACGATCGGGCGCGATCTGGGCCAAGCGGCTACAGCAATTTCCGCAAGCGGCCTATGGTCACGCGCTAGAGCATGAGCTGGTGCTGGGCAATCCGGCAACCGCGCTGGCGCTGGCGCGCCAAAACATGGCGGCGCGGCCCTATGGCGATTCCGCGACACTGCTCGGCTGGGCGCTGCTGGCGAATAATCGGCCGGCCGAGGCGCGAGATGTGCTTGAACGGCTGGGCGGGACAGCGTGGCGCAGCGCCCAGCAATATGCCGCGCTGTCGCAGGCCCATGCGATGCTGGGCGACAGCGACCGCAGCCGTGCCGCGCGCGATGCCGCACTTGGAATCAACCCGCGCGCCTTTGACCCGTCGGCGCCGCTGATCTGGTTCGGACACCATTGATGCGCTGGCTATGGCTGCCTCTCCTGGCCGCGATGATGCTTTTCGCTGGCGGCCCGGCGCATGCCCATCTGACCCCCAACTCAGAGGTTAATATCGATTTTGGCCAACGTGAAGCGGTCGCCGATGTCATTATTCCGCGCAGCGAATATGCCTTTGCGACCGGCAACCCGGTCGGCAATGACCCTGAGTCTCTGGCGAAGGCGAAGGCCTATCTGTTGCAACACATCACCGTGGCAGCGCCGGATGGGCGGCGTTGGGCGCTCGTCATCGACACAATCGAATTCGTCCAGATCGCTGGCCCGCCCGACCTTCACGCCATCCTCAGAATCGCCGTGCCGCCGGGTGCAGATGCACGGCGCCTGACGATCGACTGGCGGGCAGTCATAGATACCGCACCCAATCATTTCGTGTTGTTTGTCACCCGCAGCGATTTTTCAGCAGGCAAGATCGGCGAAGATCGGCAGGTCCTCGGCGCTCTCCAGGGTGACCGCCAGCGGCTGGTGATCGATCGGGGCGAGGCAAGCAGCGCAAAGGGTTTTCAGGCCGCGGTTGCGCTGGGTATGCACCATATAGCGGAAGGCCACGATCACCTCCTTTTCCTGATCGCTCTGCTGCTGCCCGCGCCTTTGTTGGCGATTGGCGGTCGGTGGCGCGGCGAGCAGCCGGTTCGCGCCGCGCTTTGGCAGCTGACCAAGATCGTCACCGCCTTCACGATCGGGCATAGCCTGACATTGATCGGCGCTGCGCTGTTTGCCTGGCGTCTGCCGGCGCAACCGGTTGAAATTGGGATTGCACTATCGATTCTCGTTTCGGCGGTTCACGCCTGGAAGCCGATTTTCCCCGGTCGCGAGCCGTTCGTCGCTGCGGGCTTCGGCCTTATCCACGGCCTTGCCTTTGCAACGGTCGTCGCAAGTTTCGGCCTTGACCTTGAGGAAAAGGCGATGTCGATCCTCGGCTTCAACCTCGGGATCGAATTGGTTCAGCTGCTCGTCATTCTCGCAGTCATGCCGTCACTTCTGATGCTATCGCGAACCCGCTTTTACCCGATATTGCGCATATCCGGCGCTGCAATCGCCGGACTGGCTGCGATAGCCTGGCTGATCGAGCGCGTAGTCGACCGGGCCAATCCGGTTGCAGAAGGCATCGATTTGCTGCTTGGCTATTCGGGCTATCTGGTTGCTGCATTGACGGTCGGCGGCGCCATCGCTTTGCTGTTGCCCGGCCAGGGAACTACCCAATCGGTCAGCGGGTCTGCATAGCCCCAACGCTGCGTTGAACACCAACATGCCGACCGATCTCGAAGGGGTGCACATCTTCAAGCACGCCAAGCTGCCCTACGCGCCGGGCAAGGCCTCGAACGCAGGCGGCGTGGCGGTCTCGGGTCTGGAAATGAGCCAGAACTCCGAGCGCCGTTCGTGGAAGGAAGAAGAGCTCCAGCAGATGCTCA
>JBIPLL010000759.1:0-4609 GCA_044368425.1 Beijerinckiaceae bacterium | reverse complement strand
GTTGGGCTTGGCCTGGTTGCTGATCTCCGCCTTGGCCATCACCTCCTCAATGAACGCCTTGCTGAGGCCACTGCGGCCACCGACGCTTTTGCCGTGCAGGGTGGGGCAGAGGTGGGGCTGACCTTCGGTCGCGTTCTGCCGTAGGGCGGCTAAGTGCAGCTTCAGGGCAGGGTGCATCGGCACGTTGAGTTCCTTGCGCCGTTTGCCCCGTGAGGTCTTCTCGGGGACAAACCGGATGAGATCCTCGTCCAAGTTCACGTTCTCCCACTGGAGGTTCACGCAGTCGCCCAGCCGCATGCCGCAGTAGGCCCCGAGCATCACCGCCGTGATCCAGTCGCCCTCGGCCACGGAGATCAGCTTCAGCACCTGAGGCCAGGTGAACGCCTTCTTCTGCTGGGCGTTCCCGTCAGGGATGTCCAAGGAGGACACGGGCTGGCGGAGGATCAGGCCCTGCTTGAGTGCCAGGTTGAACGGGATCCGCAGCACCTTTGCGGCGATCGCCACGGTCGTGGCCGACTTCCCGTCCTTGGCCTCCTGGTCGAGGAACGACTGAACGTCCGACTCGCGGACGCTGCCGAGGTTCGACTTGGCCCGTGCGGGGCCGATGTGGTCGAGGAAGTCCTCCACGACCTGCTTGTACCGCATCCCCGTGCGCTTGCTCTTCAGGTTGGCCGCCCGCTCGGACCAACTGCGGAGGAAGTCCCCTAGGAAGACCACCTCCACCCGCTGGCCGGTGGCCCGCTCGTAGATGTCGACGTTCACCCGTGCGATCTGGGTCCCCATCGGGTCGCGCTCCGCCACGCTCCTCGCCAGGTTCTCCCACTCCATCGCCAGCTTCAGCGCCTTGCTGCGTTCCTTGAGCTTCGTGGACTTCAGGCAGCGGGTGCCGTCGGGCAGGGTGTAGGCGGCGTACCAGTAGGGGGAACGGTTCCTTGCGTCGCGATGGACACTGGCCATAAGTCATAACCGAGTCATAACAGCCAACGATGTCAACGATATCCAACAAAGACCACGTTCAGAGGTAAATACGAAAGGTAGACGAAGGTGAATAGAATCGTCGGTTCGATTCCGTCCGCCCGCACCAGTTTGCGAACCGGTGGTCGGTCGTCGGTTGTCAGTGGTCTGCCAGACAACCGTCAACCGTCCACCGATATCCCCGCTCCATCCCGCCCGCACCCCAGGTTGATTTTCGGTTTGGTGTAGCCGGGGAATCCTTCCCCGGAAATTCGGGACGACTTGACCGCCCGCCTCCGCCTACTCGCCCATGCTGGCGGCTAGGCGCGCGACCAAGGCCGGACTGTAGCGAATTCCCCGCGCCCGCATTCCCTCCACCGTCGCCGTGAAGGACGGAATCAGTCCGCGTTGTTTCGCCTTCAGCAGGACCCCGAGCGTGCCGGTGATCCTCAAGCCTAGGAATTCCGCGTGATTTCGGCCGAGCTTCTCGTCGATGATCACCAGGTCGGCCTTTCGGGCGCACGCCAGTTCGATCGTGTCGCGTTCCCCCGCGTCGAGTTCCCAAAGGGGCGATCTCGCCACGCCCGGAGCCGGGACGGGCACGAGCTCAAGCCAGGGAAACGAGGAAAGCTCGGGCACGATGACCGGCCCCCCGGCGCGGCATTCGGCCGCGACCGATTCCGCCACGTGCACGCGCTGGAAGAGGGCCGGCAGCAGATGCAGCGCATCCACACTCGCCAGGGCGATCAACGGCGTCGTGTTGGAAAAGACGATCACAGCAACGCCGTCTCGCGGTGAAAATCGTCCTGGGTGTCGGCGAGCAACTCGCCTCCCTGCTCCATCGCCAGGAGCAGGAACTTCACCCGCGGCACCTTGAGCCAACGGGCCGCCATGCCGGAGGACATCCGGCCTTCGCGAAACAACGCCACCGCCGCGCGCAGCTTCACCTCCTCGCGAAACTCCTCCGCGCTCACATGGAGCCCGAGCAGCATCTCCTCCGGGCAGTCCAGTTCGATGGTCCCTCGCATGACCCCGCATCCTCCACATTCAGCTGTCATGTGCAAGCCGCCCGCCTCCCGCGTTCCAGGGTCAACGGTCCTCGTCCACCAGAGGCGGGACGGGGCGGTCGAGAATGCTGGCCGTCCCCCGCCCGGACTGCCCGCACCCCCTTTTGATCTTCGGCTTGGTGTAGCCGGGGAATCCTTTCCCGGAAATTCGGGACTGAGTCACCGCCCGGCCCGGTCCGAAAGTCCGTCCACCGCCGGCGAACCGGTTGACCGTTCCCGCGTGGCGGACGCTCCTCAGCCGGACTCCGGGATGACGTAAACGCGGCCCGGCTGGAATTCACCGCTGCGGCGCAGGAACTCCGGCATGAGCGGGTGGATGTCCTCGAACCGATTCGACCTGGCTCGTAGTACGACGATCGCAAACGAGAGATCTGCGCATTGCTGCTGGTGCGGCAGGTTCTGGTCCATCGTGACGAAGACATCGTAGCTCGCCGCGTCACTGATGAGGCGCAGGAGCCTACCGTTCTTGATGCCCGCCCAACCGGCCCGGGGAACGGTCATCACCTGATGATCAGCCAGGCCTTGCCGCAGGCGTGCGGGCAGGCACTCGTCGAGGAGGATTCGCATTCAGGCTGGGGCGAGGGCAAGCCGCTCGCTGGCTTCCGTCAGGAGGGCCACCGCCTGCGCCCGGCTGACGGTCGGGAAGTCCGCCAGGAATTCGTCGAGGGAGTCGCCGCCTTCCAGGTATTCGAACAGGATGCGGGCGGGAACCCGCGTGCCGGCGAAGCAGGGCGTACCGCTCAAAATCTCCGGATCCACGAGGACGACCGACTTGGTCTTCATTCCAGCAATCAACCCGGTTCCCCTTGGGATGACAACCTTCGGCTGCGCGATGGCCGCGGCCAGCCCGCTGGCTTGATTAAACCAGCTCCGGTCGACTGCTCCGCGAGTCCGAAATTACCGCTACCCTCTCCGTGACTAAGCGCCGCCCCCGTCGCCCGATCCACCCCGCCCGCACCCAATTTACACCTTCAGTCTGGTGTAGCCGGGGAATCCTTCCCCGGAAATTCGCGACTGCGTCACCGCCCGCCCCGGTCCGAAGTCCGGTCGGCGCCGGCGAGCCGGTAGTCCGTGGTCGGTGGGAATCGGTGGTCGGTCGTCCGTTGCCGGTTGCCGGTTGACCGTGGGTCGGCCCGTCCACCGTCAACCGTTTGAACGCCCGCCGTCCACCGTCACCCACCGTCCACCGACTCCCCCCGCTCCCCGTCCCACTCTCCTCCAGCGCTCCTATAGGTATCCTTCGGTCATCCTTCGGTTAATTTAAGTTAAACCATTGATGATCAACAAAACCAGGGCAAAAACCGAAGGATAACCGAAGGATGACTGTAGGATCACCGCAGGAGGAGAGGGGGAAATCTGAGGCGGCAGCGGACGTCCGCGGGGTCGGCCAAACGGGGTCAGGCCGTTGCGCGTTGCAGCCGTGGCGGGAGGCGCCGGCAGCTGCGCGAACAGGTGGCCCCACCTTACGCTTGGCTGGCTCGCGCCCTGTGGCTAGGTCTGCCCGCCACGTTGCGCTCCCGCGTTTGGCGCCACCGCGATGCGCAACGTGCAACGGCCTGACCCCGTCCAGTCCGTCACTTCAGGCCAGCTTCACCTTCGGCCGACGCCGCGCCAGCAGTCCGAGGGCGCCCGTGACGAGCGCGAAGACGCTGCCGAGGCCAGCGGGATTGACCTCGGGGACCGTTTGCACCGCCTGCACGGAGATGGGTCCATAACCGGTCCCAATGCTCCGGACGAGGGTATTGCCGACGAGACTCTCAAACAACGGAATGTTCCCGGCAGAAAGGCCCGCATAGCTCACGGCCGCCGATGGTCCCTTGCCCGTCAGCGTGGTGATGTCGCTACCCCCGGAGGAAAGATCCATGAACACGTAGTCCTGGCCGAAGTTCGAAATCATGTTCATATTCCCATACAGGCCCGTGCCCTCCACGAAGAAACTCTGGGGGCTCGACGTGATCACAGTGGACTGGGGAACCGGGGTCGAGAAGTAGTGAATGAACTGGAGCGAATAGTCGCCGGGGATAGACGAGTCGAACTGATAGTAGTCGCCGTTACCCGTGTCCGAACCATCGAAGAAGAAGGTCTTGCTGCTCGTATCGATCCTCATGACGAGCCCTGCCGAGGCGGTTTGGGGCAGGAGGAGCCCCAGCACGATAAAGGGAGTTAAAGTAGCAAGACGGCGGAGCGGGTTCATGAGTGGTCCTTTAGGATAGGGGTGGGCGGGGCCGGTAGGACAAGCAGGTCATTCTCGGCCGATTCAAGGATTAACTGCAGGAACGAGTTGATCTAAGTATTTTGCAAAAAGCGGGTTAAGGCGACTTCCCGCGGAGGATTTCGCGGGGGCACTCGTTGCGCCTCACCGGATCGGCGCTGGGTTGCTCATCGGGGAGGGCCGAAGGGGTCCGAAGGATAGGGTCAGGCCGTGAATCGCTAATCCGAGGTAGCAGGGGCGGTTTGTCGATTCACCTGCCCAGGGAGCGTTGGGTGGGTTCGCGGCCCGCCACGCCTCAGCGCGACCGGTCGCGCTGGCTCGACAACTTCGCCTGCCTTAGCGACCCATGCCGGATCAAGCCGGACTCCGTGAGTCC
>JBIPLL010000580.1:0-4615 GCA_044368425.1 Beijerinckiaceae bacterium | reverse complement strand
GCGAAGGGGATCGACCCAAGCCAGCAACGCAAACTCGACAAGCTCAGCCGTGCCGTCAGCATGGCCACGACCTTTGGCGGCATTGCGGACGAGTATCTGGAGAAGCAGCGACGTGATGGACGCTCGGAGCGGACCATCGAGAAAGGACGCTGGCTGCTGGCGTTGGCGCGCCCTGCGCTTTGGGATCGGCCAATTGCGGACATCAAGGCGCCGGAGATTCTTGCCGTTTTGAAAAAGCTGGAGGCCAAGGGGAATCTGGAGAGCGCAAAGCGTGTTCGAGGAATCTGCGGGAGCGTCATCCGCTACGCGATTGCCACGGCACGCGCCGAGAACGATCCGACCCAAGCGCTGCGTGGCTCAATCAGCCTGCCGAAGCCGAAGCATCGGGCCGCTATTCTCAACCCGACTGCCCTCGGTGGCCTACTGCGCGCCATTGATGGCTTCGATGGTCAGCCGGTGACCAAAGCTGCACTGAAGCTCTTGCCACTCGTCTTCACGCGCCCTGGCGAATTGCGTCTGGCCGAATGGGGCGAGTTCGACTTGCAGGCAGCGATCTGGACGATTCCGGCCGCACGCACAAAGATGCGGCGCGAACACAAGGTGCCGCTCGCACCTCAGGCGTTGGCCATCCTGCGCGATCTTCACGCCCTCACTGGTTCAGGTCGACTGGCTTTTCCGTCCATACGCTCGCCGATGCGGCCACTGTCCGAGAATACCCTGAACGCCTGCTATCGCCGGCTCGGCTATGGCAAGGACGAAGTGACCTCGCACGGTTTTCGCGCGACCGCTTCGACCCTGCTGAACGAGAGCGGGCGCTTCTCGGCTGACGCCATCGAAAGGGCACTGGCGCATCAAGACCCCGATCCTGTCCGTCGTGCTTACCATCGCAGCGCCTACTGGACGGAGCGCGTCGAAATGGCGGCATGGTGGGCTGACTATCTGGATCGGCTCAAGACGGGGGCTGATGTCATCGACCTCGGCACCCGCCATCGGTCGCACTGAAAATGATGAATTCTGGTTCTGTGGTCCGCAGTCTTCCCTTTTGAGCGCCCGTCAAGCAGAGTTTCCCTGCTGAAGCCAAGGCAGGTCATGATGATCAGTTCCACTCCGTGGAAGGACGATCCCCTGGAGTTTCTCGTTCGCTGCCGCTTTCCATTGGCGCAGCGACACGTTGCGGCGTTTCTCGGTCTCAGCGCACAGCCGACGAATATGCCGGCGAGCGTAAAGGAGGCTGCGGACTATCGAAGGGAACTTCTGCGACTTACTCGATCCGAGCTGCTGGAACGAGCAGCAGCAGCGGCGAATGCTGAGGCTGAGAGGGCAGATCGCTACTTCAATCAATCGAGTGCCGATATTGACGTTGAACACTGGGCGCGTATGTCTTTGTGGACGCTCGACGAAGCTGTTGCACTTTCTCTTGGCAAGGACCCTCGACGTGTAAACTGGGATAATGTTCGAAGTTTTGTTGGGATTTCTCCATTTTCTGCCCGATATCAGTCGAGAGCCGAAATCATCAATCGGGCGAAGCTGGCAGGTCAGCTTTGGGATTCGACCATCCCTGCCGTTTTCATCGCTTGGGCCGAGCGGATGAATGTCGATCTGCCCTTGCCGCTGGTGGATGCGGTGAAGGGGCTCGGCATACAAGTGGCCGACTGGAAATCGGCCCATGACGCACAAAAGCGGCTCGCAGACGACGCAAGGGCCGAACTGTTCGCCGAGAAAGAGGCTGCCATCGAGAAGACGAAAGAGCACATGGCTTACCTGGAGAAAATGGGAAGCCGGTATGGCGAGATCATCAACGGATACAAGGCGAGGATCGAAGCGCTCGAAAGTGCGGCTCGGCGTGTCGCGAGCTTGGTTGCGGTGCAACAGAAATCGAATGTTCCTACCGCTGATAAACCGCTTGGCGCGAAGGAACGCGAAAGCCTGCTCAAGCTTGTGATCGGCATGGCGGTCGCCGCCTATCGCTACAATCCTGCCGCGAGCAGGAGCGAAGTCGTCAGCGAGATCGCGAGCGATCTTGAAAAGGCCGGCGTCGCGCTGGACGTCGACACAGTCCGAAAATACATTCGCGAAGGGCGTGAGCTGCTGCCGCCCTCGGAAGCCGAACAGAAGCGCTGAAACCGAATTCGGCTTGCCTGATACCGAGTTCGGCCAAACGCCTTTGCGGACAACCTAGCCCTGTGCCGGTCGTAACCGAACGGAGCAGGCACATGCCGCAATATTCCGGACTTTCCCCGCAGCCCTTCCCCGCCGAAGGGTTCGTCCGCATTCAGGACATCATCGGCCCGTTCGGCCCCATTCCGGTCGGTCGCTCGACTTGGTGGGCGGGCGTGAAGGATGGGCGCTTTCCAAAACCCGTCAAGCTCGGCCCGCGCATCACCGTCTGGCGGGCGCAAGACATTCGCGCGCTGATCGCGAGCGGGACCGTGCGCAATGCCTAAGCGACCCTCATGGCGCTTGGTCAAGAAGCATCGGACCTACACCATCGAAGAGGCCGCAACGAAAACGGGCGTCGCCAAGGGAACCGTCGCGCGCTGGCTCAAGAGCGGGAAACTGCCTGCCCTCAAGGATCGACGGCCCTACCTGATCCAAGGACAAGAGCTGATCGCATTCCTGAGGGCGGGCAAGACCCCGAACCGCCGATGCCGGCTGCATGAAGCTTATTGCTTCAGCTGTCGGGAGGTGCGGGAGCCGGCTGGCAACATGGCCGATCTCGTGGCGGTCTCGGCGAGCATCGGCGACCTGCAAGCCCTGTGCGCCAACTGCGGCGGGGTGATGCACAAGCGCGTCTCCCTGCGCGATCAAGCGGCCCTTGAGGCGCTTCTGGACCTCACCGTCAGACAGGCGTCTCCACGCATAGGGAAGTGACGCAACCCCAGTCTGAATGACGACTTCAAGGAGAGCGCCAGACCATGCGGAAGCTGAACGCGGATAATGAGAGGATCAAGCGGGATTACCTCGCCTATCTCACGGAGGCCAAGCGCCAGTCTGAGAAGACGGTGGATCAGGTCGCAGCAGCCATCGCTGCCTTTGAAGCCTCGACCGGCCGGAAGGACTTCAAGCTCTTCCACATCGAGCAGGCCAAGGCGTTCAAGCGCCATCTCGCGAATCAGGTGAACGCCGAGACCGGCAAACCGCTCGCCGTCGCGACGATCCATTCGCGACTGATGGCGCTGAAGGCCTTGTTCCAATGGCTTGCCGGCCGGCCGGGCTTCAGGCGCATCGCTTACGCCGACGCCGACTATTTCAACCCATCCGCCAATGACGGGCGCATCGCCGGCGCCACGCGCGAGAAGCCGGCGCCAAGCCTTGAGCAGGTCCGGCACGTGCTCGCGAAGATGCCGCACGGGACCGACATCGAGAAGCGCAACCGGGCGCTGATCGCCTTCACGCTGCTGACCGGCGCGCGTGACGACGCCATCGCCTCATTGTCGCTGCGGCACGTCGATCTGGCGACGCGAGTGGTGATGCAGGATGCGCGAACCGTGCGCACCAAGCGGCGCAAGACCTTCACGACCTTTTTCTTCCCAATGGGCGAAGATGTGGAGGCCATCGTCGCCGACTGGATCGCCCATCTGCGGACGGTCCTTCTATTCGGGCCGGATGATCCGCTGTTCCCGAAAACCCGCGTCGCCAGCATCGAGGGTGTCGGCTTCGCGGCGGTCGGGCTGGAGCGGGCGCACTGGACAAACGCGCAGGCCATCCGGGCGATCTTCAAGGAAGCGTTCACGGCGGCTGGCCTGCCCTACTTCGTCCCGCATTCCTTCCGCACAACGCTGGTGCGACTGGGCGAAACCACATGCCGGACGCCCGAAGAATTCAAGGCCTGGAGCCAGAATCTCGGCCATGAAGGCGTGTTAACGACCTTCACAAGCTACGGGCAGGTGGCTGGCCACCGACAGGGGGAAATCTTCGCCAGGATGCGTGAAAAGGTAGAACATACGGGCGAAGGCGTACCTGATCCGGTCGCCATCCAGCGGCTCCTCGTCCAACTTGCAAGGCAATACGGTGGTTAGCTATTCGCACCAAGGTGCTGGCCCTCCCAGCTGATTCGTCTGGTAGCTGCGCGCCCGTTGCCGCTAGACTGAGAACGCTGCTGGATTCCGGATTGGGAGCAAGTTTTGGCGAGTAAGGAGGCAACAGCGAGGATCAAGATCAATCGGTATCTCAATGATGCCGGCTGGCGGTTTTTCGATGACGCGAGCGGCCCCGCAAACATCGTCCTTGAACCCAACGTCAAGCTATCGCAGCATGATATCGATGCGCTTGGTGTAGATCTTGAAAAAACAAAGAATGGGTTTGTCGACTTCCTATTACTTGATGGTCGCGGTAAGCCTCTTGTGGTTCTTGAGGCCAAATCAGAAAATAAGAACCCGCTGTCGGCTAAGGAGCAGGCACGGAAGTACGCGCGATCACAGAACGCCCGTTTCGTCATTCTGAGCAACGGGAACATCCACTATCTTTGGGATTTGGAGCAGGGAAACCCTTTTGTCATTTCCAAGTTCCCAAGCCCGCAGGAAATCGGGAACCACTATGCCTTTACGCCCGATGCAAATCGTCTAGCAGGCGAACAGGTTGGTCTCGACTACATCGCCCTGACGCAAATGCCAGC
>JBIPLL010000740.1:0-4616 GCA_044368425.1 Beijerinckiaceae bacterium | reverse complement strand
AGTCGACGTCGTCCTTGAGCCCCCGATACCGAAACGGCACGAGCGACCCCTCCGCGATCCCGTCGCCGATCGTGGCCTGGGCCGCGAGGATGTCGTCGAAGAGCGTGGCCACGTCCACGCCGTCGGTGCGCTCGGGCGTGGCCGTGAGGCCGAGCGTGAACGAGCTTTTGAGGCGGGCCAGCACGCGGCGGTAGCTCGGGGCCTCCGCGTGGTGCACCTCGTCGATCACGCAGTAGTCGAACGGCTCGGCCGTATCGAGGGCCGCGAGGCCAGCGGGACGGGAGAGTTTTTGGATCGAGGCGATCGCCAAAGTAGGACAGGCTTTAGCCTGTCTGCCTTGGGCCGTGGCCGCCGCATTCGACAGGCTGAAGCCTGTCCTACTGCCGAGATGCCATTCGACGTTGACGCGGCCCCACTCCGCCTCCATCGCCTGCCGCATCGTGGCCTCAGCTTGCGCGAGGATCTCGGCTCGGTGGGCGATCACGAGCACCCGCGGGGGCCGGCCGAGGGTTTTGCCCACGGCCACCACGTCGAACGCGGCGAGCCAGGTTTTCCCAAGGCCCGTGGCCACGGCGACGAGGGCTTTTGAATAGCCCTGTTCGCGGATGCGCGCGAGCGACGCGAGGGCGGCGACCTGCCAGGTGCGCGGAAGTAGGACAGGCTTCAGCCTGTCATCACCAAGCGCAGCCTCCCGAGGCGGTGGATCCCACATCTGACAGGCTGAAGCCTGTCCTACTTTCGATACATACCGCTCGACCACGTCGGCCGAAAGCGGCGTGGCCTGCTGCCAGAGGTCGTCGAACGCGGCGATGAGTTCCCGGTCGATCGCGTCGCTGCCCGACGTCTCGCCGACGAGGTTCCACTCCACGCCTGAGACGAGGGCGGCCCGCGAGAGGTTGCTCGACCCCACCACGACGATCCCGCCCGACGAGTCGGCGATCCGCCACGCCTTCGGGTGAAACGAGTCAGGCCTGCCGCGGAGCCGGTCGAGCTCGGCGAGCCGCGCCTCGAACGCAGCCCCCACGGACTCCATCCAGCCAACCAACGTCTTGAGCGCATCGGGCGACGTGATCCCGAGGTAATCGCCCACGAGCAGCCGGATCCGGGCCCCCGCGGCGATCGCACTGAAGAGCCCCTCGCGAACGTGGTCGAGACCCGAGGTCTGCACGAACGACGCGAGCAGGTCGATCTCGCTCGCGCCTGGGAGCCGGTCGGCGAGCCGCTGCCACAACGGGCGATCGGGGCCAGTGGTGAGGGAGTAGGACAGGTCTTTAGCCTGTCGCGAGTGGGAGGGCGTATTCGACAGGCTGAAGCCTGTCCTACTTTCGGCCAGGTAATTCCCCTTCTCCGGAATCACATGCCGCACGCCGCCGCGGGGGTCGGGCATGTCGCCGGCATACCGCGGGATCACGTGCACATGCACATGCGGCACGGTCTGGCCGGCGGCGGCCCCGGCGTTGAAGCCCACGTTGTAGCCATCGGGCTTCGGCTCGAGCCGCTCGTCGAGCAGGAGTTTCACCTCGCCCACCAGCTCCATCACCGCCGCTTGCTCCGCGGCCGTGCAGTCGAAGTAGGTCGGCACCACCCGCCGCGTGATCACGAGCACGTGGCCAGGCGACACTGGAAACGAATCGAAGATCGCGAAGGCGAGCTCATTCGCGCAGACCCACTCCGCCTCGGGGATAGCCGTGAATGGAGAGGGGAACGGTGAGGTGGCATCTGGCCGCATGGCGGCAGTGTACGAACCACCGGGACAACCTTGGTCCCGAGTAGAATCAAACCTGAAGGCTCGCCTAAAGCTCACTTGACAGAAAAACGTGTACATGGGTACATTTCTGTCCGTTGGCGACAGGAATCCGGAGGCACAGCAATGGCAAGCGTTTCACTTCATGACCTGGGGATCGACCGGCTCAGCATCGAAGAGCGGCTCCAGGTCGCCGACGCGATCTGGGATAGCGTGGTGCACGAAGTGGAAACGTCGCCGCTTCCGGAGTGGCAGCGAGCCGAGTTGGAGCGGCGCCTGGCCGACAGCGTGGCCAACCCCGATGCCGTCCGGCCCTGGGCCGACGTCGAAGCAGAGGCTCTCGCACGGGCGAAGCGATGAGCCTGCCGGTCGTTCTTCGGCACCACGCTGCCGAGGAACTACTGACTGCGTGCGACTATCTCGAGGCCCAGCGGGAAGGTCTGAGCATTCGTCTGATCGGTGAAGTCAGGCGCGTGATCGATCGCATCTCTAGCCATCCTGAGTTGCACGGGATCGTGCTCAAAGATATCCGCCGGGCTGCGGTCAGGCGGTTTCCATACAGCGTTTTCTATCGCGTAACGCCCACGAGGATCGATGTGCTCGCAGTGTTTCACGACTCACGCGATCCGGCAGAGTGGCAACGTCGGGCATAGCCCGACGAGATAGCCACTTTTGCTCTCGAGCAACACCCGCAGGAGGACCATCTTGAACGACTTCGTCATTCGCGTGGTGGCGAGCATCGCGAACCAGTGGCGGAACCGGCCGAGACATTCGGCCTCCAGAGCGGTCGCGTCGCCCTCGGCCGCATAGAGGCAGTGTGCGACCCCGCGGGACAACCTTGGTCCGGGGCCCAGACTTGGCTAAAGCGACACCTTGACCACAAAATGTACTTCTGTACACTCTTTTCATGCCGTACTTTGAGTTTTTATGGACGCAGGAGAGTGTGCGTCATATCGCGGAGCACGGTGTGTCCCAATCCGATTTCGAGGCCGTCGTGATGCATTCCAAGAATCGTGGACTCAGTCGGAGGTCGATGCTCCCCGTGGCTTGGGGATACACTTCAGAAGGCCGCTACATCCTCGCTGTGTACGAGCATGTCGATGACGTCATCGTGAGGCCGGTCACGGCATACGAAGTGCCAGAGCCGAGATAGGCAGTTCCATGACGAAGCCCAACGAGCAGCCACGCAGCCCGGAGCCCACGCCGGCCGAATTGGAACGGCTGCAGATGCTTCGCCGGAGCATCGCCGAGGAGCTTCCAGACCTCGTAGCTCGCGACCAACTCCGAAAGGAAGCGCGGGACGAGCGATCGATCAGCGGGGCGCTGCGGGATGCCATCCACCGCAGCGACGTGCCACTGGCGGTGATCGCCACCCAGGCGGGCCTGACGCCCATCCAACTCGATGAGTTTCTGACCGGCGAGCGCACACTGCGGTCGGACATCCTCGACCGTCTTGCAGCACTCATCGGATACGAGATCCCGCCCGCTCGCGCGGGGAGATGACGCGCTGCTTCGATGTGCGAATGCCCGCCAGCTCGATTCCCACTTCCGCGGTGACGTTCACCCATGCCTCGTAGCCGTAACCTCTTCGATCCAGAGTCCACGAAGCCCTACAAGATCTCCCGCAGCGGCCTCGAGCTTTTCCACGATTGCCCGCGGTGCTTCTACTTCGACAAGCGGCTCGGCCTTTCGCGGCCGCCGGGCTTCCCATTCAATCTCAACTCCGCTGTCGATGCACTGCTCAAGCGGGAGTTTGATGCATTCCGCCGGCAACGGCAGCCGCACCCCTTGATGGAGAAGGCTGGCATCGACGCCATTCCGTTTGCCCACCCCGATCTCGAAAAGTGGCGAACGAACTTCACGGGCGTGCAGGCCCTGCACGAGCCCACCAACATGCTCGTGACCGGCGCCGTGGACGATCTCTGGGAGAACGCCCGAGGCGAGCTGATCGTGGTGGATTACAAGTCAACCGCGAAGGCCGCCGAGATCACGGAGCTCAACGAAGAGTGGCACTCGGGCTACAAGCGGCAAATCGAGATCTACCAGTGGCTGCTGCGGCAGAACGGATTCAAGGTGTCGCCAACGGCCTACTGGGTCTATGCCAATGGTGACGCGGCCGCCGACCAGTTTGACCAGACGCTGCGGTTTCGGATGACCGTGATTGCCTATGACGGGCGGGACGACTGGGTCGAACCTCACATCATGGCCGCGCGGGAGTGCCTGCTGAACGACAACCCGCCCGCACCTGCAACGAAGTGCCCGCACTGCAACTTTGCCGCCGAACGGCTGGCCTACGTGGCCAAAGCCAACTGATCTCACCGCGTGCAGCCAAATGAACGGCCGGCGGTGCACGCCCCGGCAGGGCAACCGTGGGCCGGGGTGCGGCCAGCAAACAGAACCATTGACAAAATACGGTACGTCTGTACAGTATCCTGAGCCAGCCTTGCCGGCATGGGAGGTCGACCGCTGTGATCCCGCCTTTTCGTCTTGATGGGCTTTTGCCCGAAGGATTGCACCAGGCTTCTGAGTTCGACGTCATTGCGCGATTCGCGATCGGCACGCCGGAACGAAAGCGACTCGGCAGAACTGTCACTCATTGGCTTCGGCTGTGTCGTTCGGCCGGGGCAAAAAGGCTTTGCCTGAACGGCAGTTTTGTGACAGCGAAGGAAGCTCCGAACGATGCCGATGCTGTTGTTTGGCTCGGGCCGGACTTCACGGAACGTATCGCGAAAGGAAATCTGGACGCCATAGAGTTAGCGGATCTCCTCGGAGCGCGTGCGGATCACCACATATTCGCGGCCGAAGATGGCCGCGACTGGGATGATTGGATAGACTTTTTTACGCGGACAACCGACCTTTCGGTTCGTAAAGG
>JBIPLL010000280.1:0-4623 GCA_044368425.1 Beijerinckiaceae bacterium | reverse complement strand
GATGCCCGACGTGCTCCACTGGCTCGGCATTCGCCGGATCGACCGGCTCGTCTCGATGTCGAACATGAAATACGACGCTCTTGTCGCCTCGGGCATCGAGATCGGCGAGCGCGTTCCGATCCCCGCCCACCGCGTCCCCCCCGATGCAGGGGTCGAGATCGAGGCGAAGAAGGCGGCTGGCTACTTCACTCCGGACCCGGTTCCCGCGCCGCGCGATCTCGCTCTCACGCGCGGTCGCGATCTCGACGCATTCTGAGCAGCTGTCGCCTGCCGGCCGCTGCGACGATCCTCTGTCCACAGCCTCATGTAGGGGCGGTGCTGCCCATGGTTGAAACCCGGACGATCCTGCCCCCAAATGGAGGCGGGTCTGCGCCTGCCGCAGGGCGCCGCGAGGGGGCCCGACGGCCCCGCCTTCCCGGTTCCCGCCTGCCAAATTCCCGCCTGCCAAATTCCCGTTTGCCAGCTTCCCGCTTGCTCAGAACCCGGAGTATTCCATGGACGGTGTGACAGTCGTCGATCATCCGCTCGTGCAGCACAAGCTGACCCTGATGCGGGACAAGTCGCGCTCTACCAAGGGCTTCCGGCAGCTGCTGAACGAGATCGGCATGCTGCTCTGCTACGAGGTGACGCGCGACCTGCCGCTAGAGACTGTCGAGATCGAGACGCCGCTCACCACGATGCAGGCACCGCAGATCGCCGGAAAGAAGCTGGTCTTCGCCCCGATCCTGCGCGCCGGCATGGGCTTTCTCGACGGAATGCTCGAACTGGTTCCCTCTGCGCGCGTCGCTCATGTCGGTCTCTATCGAGACCCCGTCTCGCTCGCCGCCGTCGAATATTACTTCAAGGCGCCCTCCGACCTCGCCGACCGGCGTGTGATCGTGATGGACCCGATGCTCGCCACGGCCAATTCCGCCGTAGCGGCTGTCGACCGCCTCAAGGAGCGTGGCGCCCGCGACCTGCGCTTTGTCTGTCTGCTTGCCGCGCCCGAGGGCGTCGCCCGTTTCCGTGGCGCCCATCCCGATGTGCCGATCTGGACGGCGGCCATCGACGAGCGGCTGAACGACCACGGCTATATCGTGCCTGGCCTTGGTGATGCCGGTGACCGCATGTATGGCACGCGCTGAAACCCGGTCGAGCGGCGGGCTCTCGCGTTGTTTCAACAACGCTTGCGTATAGTTCCATGCCAATTACGTCGATCATCTCGTGGAATCTGTTGCTACGCTTCGAAAATTAGCTAAGTTTCCATGAACGACACGACACGAAAACCGGGCGCAGCTATGGGCACTGCCACTGATGGCGGCGCTGGGGGCATGGGAATGACGGGGCGGCATCTGATCGCGATCGATTGGGGAACGTCGCGGCTGCGTGGATTCCTCGTGGCGCCGGACGGTTCCGTCAGCCGGCGTGTCGAGAGTGACGACGGGGTCGCGAACGTTACGGCAGGTGCCCATCCGGAAGTCGTGGCCCGCGTCTGCGCGCCGTTGCTCACCCGTTTTCCGGAGGCGCCCGTCATCATGGCCGGCATGATCGGCAGCCGCAACGGCTGGTTCGAGGTGCCCTATGTCGCCTGCCCGGCGAGCCGCGCCGAGCTGACCCGCCAGATGGGCCAGGTCAACATGCTCGACGGCCGGCGCGCAGCCATCGTCCCCGGGGTCATGGCACAGGGCAACGAGGGTGAGAGCGACGTCATGCGCGGCGAGGAAACGCTCGTCGTCGGAAGCGGTATCGAGGACGGCGTCATCGTGCTGCCGGGCACGCATTCGAAATGGGTTGAGGTGCGGCGCGGGCGTATCGTGCGTTTCACGACCTATCTCACGGGCGAGCTGTTCGACCTCGTGCGTCGCCATGGCTTCGTCGCCCGGCTTGCCGAGGAGCCGCAGGATCCGGCCGGGTTCACCCGCGGGCTCGGTGTCCAGTCACGCGCCATCAGTCGCTCGACCACGCCCGCGCAGGATGCCATCAGCGCGCTGGGCCTGCCCGGCAATGACAGGCCGGCGGCCCCGAGCCTGCTGAGCACCCTGTTCGAGGCGCGCGCTGCGGTCCTGCTTGGCCGGATGCATCCCCGGCAGGTGGTTCCCTTCATCTCTGGCCTGCTGATCGGCGACGAGGTGGCCCATGGGCGTGCGGAATATTGCGGGCAGGCACGCCGCGTTCACGTCATTGCGCAGGAGCCGCATCTGGGGCTTTATCGTCAGGCCTTTGCCAGCCAGCGCATCGAGGCCACTGCACTCTCGCCCGAGACCTGTCTCGTGGAGGGATTGCGCAGCCTCGCTCCGGGGCCCGTGGCTCCGGTCGCAGGTGCAAGCATCCCGTCTGTCGAAACGGGGCTCCCTTTCCTGCGCTCGCCCTTTTAGGGTCGCCCTGCTGTCGGACGCCACATGATCGTCGTCTTCGGATCGCTCAACGTCGATTTCGTCACGAGCCCGGACCGCTTGCCCGGTCCCGGAGAAACGGTGCTCAGCCCTGATTATGCCGTGTTGCCGGGCGGCAAGGGCGCCAACCAGGCGGTTGCGGCAGCCCGCGCGGGCGCCCGTGTCGCCATGATCGGCGCCGTCGGCGACGACCAGCTCGCCGAGGTGGCCTTACGCGAGCTCGCCGAGGCCGGCGTCGACCTTTCGGGTGTCGCGCGCGTCGCCGCTCCGACAGGCGCCGCCTTCATCGCGGTGGATCCGCTCGGGGAGAACAACATCGTCGTTGCCGCTGGCGCGAACGGGCTTGCTCGTCCGGTGGGGGCGGCCCTCGCCGCGATCGGCTCGGCGGACACGCTCCTGCTGCAGCGTGAGGTGCCGGAGCGCGAGCTTCTCGCGGCTGCGCACATGGCCAGGGCTGCCGGCAGCCGTGTCATGTTCAATCTGGCACCATTCTCGCCCCTCGATCCCGGCTGGTGGGGATATCTCGACGTGCTGGTCGTCAACGAGCACGAAGCGCGCGATCTGGCGGAATCGCTCGGCTGGTCCGAAGCCGATCCCGTCACGATCGCCCGGCGGATTGCGCGCGACCGGAAACTGCTCGTGATCGTCACCCTGGGCGGGGAGGGGGCGTTCGGGGTCGATCCCGTCCGCGAGTGCCGCCTGCCGGCGCCCCGCGTCACGGTTATCGACACTGTCGGTGCGGGCGATGCCCTGTGCGGCGCCCTTGCGGCGGCCCTGGATGCCGGCCTCGACTGGCCCGACGCATTGCGCCGCGGTCTGGCGGCTGGAAGCCTCGCCTGTACGAGGGCAGGCGCGCAGCCAAGTCTCCCCCGCGCCGCCGAGATCGACGCACTGCTGACCGCCTGATCCGGCGTCTTAACCCCAGCTTGCGTCGATGCTTTGCGCCCCGCAGGCGATAGGCTATGTGAGAACGCCCGGCAGTTTCTCAAAGATCCTGCCGGTGCAACGGGTCATCCGGCAGGCCGCCTGATCCGCTCCTGCCCGGGCCATCCGGCCCGCCCTCCTGCCCGACCGGGCATCCCCGCCCGGTCCTTCAGGTCCTGATCCTTTCAGCGTCGACAAGGATAGCCCATGTTTCCCAAGCCGCTTGCGGAACTGATCCCCAATACAGCCGCCTACGAGGCGCTGCCGATGGTGAAGCCCACGGGCTTCCGCGAATACGATGCTCGCTGGCTCATCGGCAAGGAACTGAACCTGATGGGCGTGCAGGCCGTGGGCATGGGCCTCGGCACCCTGATCCGCCGCATGGGCGTCAAGCCCGAGATCGTCACGGGCCACGATTTCCGTGGTTATTCGTCCTCGATCAAGTATGCGCTGATGACCGGCTTGATGGCGGCCGGCTGCAAGGTGCACGATATCGGCCTCGCCCTGTCCCCGATGGCCTATTTCGCCCAGTTCGCGCTCGACGTCCCCTGCGTGGCGATGGTCACGGCCTCGCATAACGACAATGGCTGGACCGGCGTGAAGATGGGCGCCCAGCGTCCCGTCACCTTCGGCCCCGACGAGATGAACCGGCTCAAGGAAATCGTTCTTGCCGCCGATTTTGACCTCGTGGGCGGTGGTTCCTATCATTTCGTGCCGGATTTCCCCGCGATCTACGCGAAGGATCTGACCGATCGGCCGAAGGTCAAGCGCAAGCTTCGGGTGGTCGCGGCCTGCGGCAACGGCACGGCTGGCGCCTTCGCGCCGCAGATTCTCGAGGCTCTGGGCGTCGAGGTGATCCCGCTCGATACGGAGCTCGATCACAGCTTTCCGCGCTACAATCCCAATCCCGAGGACATGAAGATGCTTCATGCCATCGCGGACAAGGTCAAGGAGACGGGCGCCGATGTTGGCCTCGGCTTCGACGGGGACGGTGACCGCTGCGGCGTCGTCGACAATCATGGCGAAGAGATTTTCGCCGACAAGATCGGCGTGATGCTGGCCCGGGACCTGTCGCGCCTCTATCCCAATTCCACCTTTGTGGTTGACGTGAAGTCGACCGGCCTGTTCGCCAGCGATCCTGTCCTCAAGGAGCTTGGCGCCAAGGCCGATTACTGGAAGACCGGACATTCCTATATCAAGCGTCGGGTGACCGACCTCAAGGCGCTCGCCGGCTTCGAGAAGTCCGGTCACTTCTTCTTCAATGCCCCCGTCGGACGCGGCTATGACGACGGCATCGTGACGGCGATCGCCGTCCTCGACATGCTCG
>JBIPLL010000279.1:0-4631 GCA_044368425.1 Beijerinckiaceae bacterium | reverse complement strand
CGCGATCAGCGTGCGGCGCTCCTGCGGTTCAGGCAGGCGGTCGGGACGCTCGACGAGGTCCACGACGCAGCGGATCAGCGCCGCATTCTCGTGCGGCATCTGCCTGATGCCGATGCCGTGGCATTCGATGCGCCCGGCAATAGCGGGCGCCGGGCGTCCGACGACGCGCCCGCCGCGAACCTCAAGGTGGACGCGGTCGTCGGCCACGAGGCGCGCGAAGAGGCCCCGCGCGGCGGCGCGCTCGATCAGAACCCGCGCCAGGGTCGACTTGCCAGCCCCCGATGGCCCACGGATCAGCACGCCCCATTCGCCGAGGAGAATGCAGCAGGCATGGATCGAGGGCGGAAGCCGGCTGCTCGCGGGCTTGCGCGGGTCGGGCGCGTTGTCAGGCAGCCTTGCGGCCATGGCTCAGATCCGTGTGGCGGCCGGCAATTTTACCACGAAACGGGCGCCGGCAACGGCGCCGTCGCGGCCCTCGCGGTTCTCGGCGGCAATGGTGCCGCGGTGGGCCGCCACGATCTGGCGGGAGATCGAAAGACCGAGGCCGGAATTCTGGCCGAAGCCCTGCTCCGGCCTGTCCGTGTAGAAGCGCTCGAAGATGCGCTCGAGGGCGTGATCGGGAATGCCGGGGCCTTCATCATCCACCACGATCTCGATCATGGCCTCCCCATCCTCCGGGGGCTCGATCCGCGCAAGGCTCACGCGCACCTCACCGCCGGGTGGCGAGAAGGAGCGGGCATTGTCGAGCAGATTGTTCACGACCTGGCCCAGGCGGGAATCGTGGCCGAGCACGAGATAGGCGTCCTGACCCCGCGGATGGGGGGCGACCGAAAGCCGGGTCGGCGGCTGGTCCGGCCGGCGGATCTCGTTGGCGACGCCGACTACTGCCTCGAGCAGACGCACAAGGTCGACAGGCTCGGCCTCGGCGCGTGCGAGTTCGGCATCAAGGCGCGAGGCGTCGGAAATGTCGCTGATCAGGCGGTCGAGGCGGCGGACATCATGCTGGATGACTTCCAGCAGGCGGGCGCGCGAGGCCTCGTTGCGGGCGAGCGGAAGCGTCTCCACCGCGCTGCGCAGCGATGTCAGCGGGTTCTTCAGCTCGTGGGCCACGTCGGCGGCGAAGCTCTCGATCGCCTCGATGCGGTTGTAGAGGGCCCGCGTCATGTCGCGCAGGGCACCGGACAGATGGCCGATCTCGTCCGAGCGGGCGGTGAAATCGGGGATCTCCTGCCGCGATTTCGTGCCGCGGCGCACCCGCTCCGCCGCCTCCGCCAGCTTGCGGATCGGCTCGGCGATGGCCCCCGCCTGGAGGATCGACAGCAGCACCATGACGCCGGCCGCAACGAGGAAGATCTCGAGAAGCTGCCAGCGCTCCTTGGCGATGATCGCGTCGATGTCGCCGCCCTGCGTCGAGAGCAGCAGCGCGCCAGACACGGTGCGCAGGCGCAGGACGGGAACAGCGACCGAAATGATGGTCTCGCCGGCCGCGTTGACACGCACGACGCTGGCGGACTGGCCATCGAGGGCACGCTGCACCTCGGGCAGGCGGCGGCCGGAGGTGGGCCCGACCTCCTCCTGCGTCGGCAGGACATCGGCCCGGCCGAGACGATGACGGATCAGGCTCCAGCCACGCTCGATCAGGGTGGGCTCGTCCTTCGCCACCGGCGGCAGGTCGCGCCGCGAGAAGTCGCCGCGCGTGAACAGGGCGCGCGAGTCGAGGACGATCATGCCGTCGCGATCGTAGATGCGCGCCCGCGTGCGCGTCGGCGTCACAAGACGCTGCAGAACCGGGGCGACGCGCTCGGGATTGATCGAGAATTCGAGCTGGCTCATGTCGTCGGCAATGCCGGAGCTCTCGCCAGCCTGGAGCGAGAGCAGCTTGTCGGGGTCGAGGGTGATCGTGTCCGTCTCGACCGTTGCTGAAGCTGCGACCGCGCCCGCAATGATCTCGCCCTGGGTGAGCAAGGTCTGGACGCGCGCGTCGATCAGCCCCTCGCGGAACTGGTTGAGATAGAGAAACCCCAGGAGCAGCGCGACGAGGCCGCCGAGATTGAGCAGGACGATCCGGCGCGTGAGGCTCGATCCCAGCCGGGTGACGAGACGTCCCTGCATGATGCGCCAGCGCGCCGCGCCGCGGGCGCGCCGGCGGGGCTGCGCCTGCGGAGGCAGCTTCTGTTGCCTGGCGGGGTTGTCGAGCACGTCGATCAGCCTCCCTTCAAGCGGCCGGGGCCGGGGCTGGCACCCGGTCCGCCTGCCATCCGTCGTCAGCCTTCCTTGAAACGGTAGCCGACGCCATAGAGCGTCTCGATCATTTCGAAGTCGTCGTCCACCGCCTTGAACTTCTTGCGCAGGCGCTTGATGTGGCTGTCGATGGTGCGGTCATCGACATAGACCTGGTCGTCATAGGCAGCATCCATCAGGGCGTTGCGGCTCTTGACCACGCCGGGACGCTGGGCCAGCGCCTGGAGGATGAGGAACTCGGTCACGGTCAGCGTGACCTGCTCACCATTCCAGGTGCAGCCATGGCGCTCGGGGTCCATGCGCAAGGCGCCACGCTCCAGCACCTTGGCATCGCCCTCGCGCGGGGCCGTCTGGTCGCGCGGCGCGGCGCGGCGCAGCACCGCCTTGACGCGCTCGACCAGCAGGCGCTGCGAGAACGGTTTGCGGATGAAGTCGTCGGCGCCCATCTTGAGGCCGAACAGCTCGTCGATCTCCTCGTCCTTGGAGGTGAGAAAGATCACCGGCAGGTCGGATTTCTGGCGCAGCCGGCGCAAGAGTTCCATGCCGTCCATGCGCGGCATCTTGATGTCGAAGATCGCGAGGTCCGGCGGGCTCTGTCGCAGCCCGTCGAGCGCCGTCGATCCATCCGTATATGTCTGGACACGATATCCCTCCGCCTCGAGAGCGATGGAGACGGATGTCAGGATGTTACGGTCGTCATCGACCAGGGCAATCGTCGGCATCGAACTCCTCCCAAGGGCGCCGGAGCCACCCCTTGCGCAGGACGCCCCCGATGGGCCGCCCTAAGACAACAGACATGACGCGGATGCGTCGAATTCGAGGCAGCCCCCCGATCCATTCGGATGCGCGCGGCGAATTCTCTCTTTATCTAGTGAGCGAAGGGCAAGGCTGCCACCTCTTGCCGCAAGAAAGCCCGGTTCACCGGCAGTATCGGTGCGGGCCCTGCGCAGAGTCATCCATGGAGAGCGCACGAATGACGCGTGAGACCCAAGCGACGCCAGGCCCGGGGCGCCCGTCCGAGCCGTCCCGCCCGGCGGACTACGATGCGGCAGGCGAAGCCCGCCACATCCTGCGCGCGACGCGTGCGGGGGCGCTGGGGACGCTCGACCGGGGCCATGGCTTTCCGTTGACGACGCTCGTCAATGTGGCGACCGATATCGACGGGGCGCCCATTCTCCTGACCTCCCGGCTGTCACTCCATACCGGCAACATGGAACATGACGGCCGGGTGAGCCTGCTTCTGGCGCAGACCGGCAAGGGCGATCCCCTCGCCCATCCACGCCTGACCGTCATCGGACAGGTCGTGAAGGTCGCGCGTGACAGCGAGGACGGGCAGAGGCTGCGGCGCCGCTTCCTCGCGCGTCACCCCAAGTCGGAACTCTATGCCGATTTCGCGGATTTCAGCTTCTGGCGCCTTGCCATGGCAGGTGGGCACATGAATGGCGGATTCGCGCGTGCGGCGGAGCTTGGCGCAACGGATCTGATCACGAGCCTCGAGGGCGCGGACGATCTCGTCGCCATCGAAGCCGATGCCCTCGCCCACATGAACGAGGACCATGCAGATGCGCTGGCGCTTTATGCACAGGTTCTGTGCGGCCAGGGCGCCGGGCGCTGGAAGGCGACCGGCCTCGACCCGGACGGGCTGGATCTGGCGCTCGGAGACCGCACGGCGCGTCTGGGTTTCGGCCGGCGTATCCTCGACGGGCGCGGCTTGCGCCTTGTCCTCAAGGATTTGGCGGATGAAGCGCGCCGGCTTCGCCCTGCGGGTGGTTGAGCCGGATCATCGCCGGAGGGGGACTGCCGGCTTAACCTCAACCTGAAGTTTTCGCATGAATGACATGTTCAATCGTTCTGTCTGCCCGCAAGGCACTTGAGCACAGTCCAAGCAGGCACTACGAGAGCACTACAGTCTGGGAGATCCGGCCGGAGTGTCGGGGGAGGCACATCAAATGCAGCATTTTGGTGTTTTCAATCCGGCAGTGGGGCTCGACAGCTTCGGCTTCAAGTCCCTCAAGCGGGTCTACTGGAACCTGCGACCGGAGGCGCTCTACGAGGAAAGCCTCGGCCGGCATGAGGCGCAGGTCTCCCATGGCGGCGCCCTGACGGCCGATACGGGCATCCATACGGGCCGGTCGCCGAAGGACAAGTTCGTCGTGCGCGACGACCACTCCGAGAACGAGGTGTGGTGGGACAATAACGGCGCGATGGAGCCGGCGAAGTTCGAGCTGCTGCTTGCCGACATGCTGGCCCATTGCGCCGGCAAGGACCTGTTCGTGCAGGACCTCTATGGCGGCGCCGATCCGGCCTACCGGGTCCGCTCGCGTGTCGTGACCGAGCTTGCCTGGCACTCACTGTTCATCCGCAACCTGCTCGTGCGTCCGACTGTCGAG
>JBIPLL010000656.1:0-4649 GCA_044368425.1 Beijerinckiaceae bacterium | reverse complement strand
CGAAGGATTCGCTTCGATGAGAAACGAATGGGCGCGCGCGGACCACCCGGCTCCACTCGCCGCGAGAAGGGCGCCCCCGAGACAGATGATTTGCGACAGTCGCTTCCCCGAACTGACCATGTTCATGTTGATTCCCCGACATTGCATACTGCGCGACGCTCGCAACGGAGCATTCCCGAACGCCGTTCTGATCTTTCCATTGACGACATGTTAATCCCGAAGCGGGACTTCAAGCAGCGGGAGACGGCGGCGTGTCGCCCTTCTTCCCCGCCCCTGGACGGGTGTGTTTCCAGTAAACGAAGAGCATCCCGCCAATCAGAATCGTTCCCGCTATCTGCGGCACCCAGGCCCAGAGGGTCTCACCCACCATGAATTTGAATTCCGCGGTTTCTTTTTCCCCGCTGTCGCGCGTGAGCGTGACAAGGCCGATGTAATGCCCCTCCGACTTGAAATCATGTTCGAGGTTAAATGTGCCCTTGGTGTATTTCTTCGGCGGGAGATGAATTTCCGTCAGCGCCTCAAGGTCTGTATCTTTCGTAACCGGCGTCAGCGGATCGCGAATGATACGCAACTCGATCGGCAGGTCCCGGAAGGCGGGATTTTCGATGTCGAAGGTGAAAATGGTGGAGCCGACAGTGGGAATCTGCTCGCAATATTCGCTACGCGATTTACCTGGCTGATAGGCCGTAATGTGGATCATGTCATAGCCAAACATAACCATGCACATATTGCCCATAGACATCGCTTCCGGGCCGGCGCCTCCCTCCGCCAACGCAACGGGCGCGGCGACAAATGACAGAACGCCGCTGACAACGGCGCAAGCGAGCGCAAGGAGCCAATTTTTCATTTCCATCCCATCCCGGATTTGTTTTTGGTTATCTGTCACGCCCTAGCACGATTTCATTCACGCGCGCCAACGGGACGAAAGCCGTCAGAAGCATTGCGACAGAGGGCAAGCATTATTTTTCACCAAAACAACATGATACGCGAGCGGAAAGGCTCTCCGGCTTTGCGTCGAATAGACGCACCTTTTGCGCTGGACCGGACGTCGCGCTTTCTTCAGGCACAGACATAAGCGTAGGGGCGTCCGCGCTTTCGGCAAGCGCAACATCTCAATCCATCCCTTTGCGGGAGATTTCTTCTGGCGCGTTCTGATTTTGGATTTTGGTACGAAAAACCGGCCGGAGATTTCTCTCCGGCCGGCTTTTGTTTCAGATCAGATCTGAAGTCGATCAGGGCATATCGCCGGCGACGAACTTCGGAATGACCGGGCCGCCGATTTCCGACGCATAGCGGGTGCCGCCAGGCGAGAAGAAGAACAGCAGACCGCCGATCTGGCTATCCGTGTCGTAGGCAAGGTCGGACAGACGCTCGATATCCCAGCGCGCATCCTGGATCTTGACAACGATGTCCTTGGTCTCGCCGGGCGCGATCGGAGCCGCGTCGGTCGACAGGCCACGGTCAGCCAGCAGATAGTCCGGGAAGTCCGGCTTCGTCGTGAACACGTCCGGGTTCAGGAAGCGCAGGCCAGCGGCGGTGTATTCGCCGAGACGCAGCGGCTCGCTGGTGTTGTTCGTGACCTTGACGTTGATCGTCAGCTCACGGCCCGGAACCTTGTAGACGCCGCCCTTCAGCTCGGTCGTGATGCCCTTGCCGACGCCAACCGTGCCTTCCGTCGTGATCGGCGTCAGCGGCTTCTGAAGGCCGGCCTGAAGCGGGATCGTGCGCGGGAAGGTCGAGTTCGTCACGGCATAGCCAACGATCGTCGCGAGGATCGTCAGAGCCAGAACGATCGCGCCGATACGGCGGTCGTCGTCGCCCATGACTTCGTCCGCACGGCCTTCAGCGACGCGGATGTAGCTCGCGATGATGCCCTTCCGGATGAACCAGAAGAAAATCCACGCAGCGCCAACCGCCATCCACGGAAGATGCCACGCATAGACGCGGCTGATGCCGTAGGTCTCGAGGTCAACCGTCGAACCGTCAAGGAGCGTCACCGGATCGGTGAAGTCCTTCATGTCGCCCTTGATCTCAATCCACTGGCCGGGGCCAATGATCGGACCGCCGCCCTCAACGTTGATCTGGGCGTGAACGTGCCAGCGACCCGCGCGACGACCGCGCAGATTGACCGAGAACGCATAGTCCTTGCCGATCTCAAGCGAAACCGAACGCGGCGCGAACTGCTCGCCAATGAACTGCGCCGTGCGGACCAGAACCGGGCCGGGCTCGCCGGCGTTCAGGAACGACACGCGCGGATTCGCAACCGCCTGCGGCCACGCCGAGAAGACGTGAACCTTGCCGGAAAGAATCATCTCTTCGTTGACGTTCACCGTCGTCTTCGACCACGCAACGTCATACCAGTTCAGCGTGCGCATGCGAAGGAACGCCTGCTGGGACTTCTCGCCGTGCGCCGAGGCCGGAGCAATCGCCCCAAGCGTCGCCGCCACAGCCGCCGCCGCGCCAATGGCGGCCAGCTTGACTAGCTTTTTCATTTACAAACCTCCCAGGTTTTCTCTCCCGGCCGGCGCCGCGCGCGCCAGCCGCTTGTTTCATCCGCGAGCGGGAGTTTCCCGAAGGAATGCGCCCCGCTCGCGGCGATTTATGCGTTATTCCTTAGATCGTCTCGATCCGCTTGGTCGTCGAATACCAGCGGCCCATGAACCACCACAGGAAGTAAACCATCATCGACACGAAGCCGGAGAAGAACGCCGCAACCGGCACAACGTCCTTACCGAAGGTGCGCAGCGTGCCGCGCTCGACCATGCGGATATATTCCGGCATCGACGTGCGGACGTAGTGCAGACCAATCAGATCCGCCAGCGTCATCAGCTGACCATGCTGCTCCGTCGCCTGATGGAAGGCGGCGATCGCCGGCCAGTTGTTCGGATAGAACAGCAGACCCCAGCCAAGCGAACCGACAACCGCCGTGATCACATAGGAACCCGACAGAAGCAGGATCACGTCAAGCCAGATCGCCGGAACGATCAGGGCAGACGGGAAAACCAGGCTGATCGGGAACCACGTCCAGCCCCAGAAGTTGACGTAGCGGTTGATCCACTCGCCAATCAGGAGGCCGAGCGCCGCGAAAACCGCGCCGAACGGAAGACGGAAGTTAACCCACCAGAAAGCCTGCGACGCCGCGCAGAAGGTCACGCCCAGAATCGGCACAACCGTCGGCCACATACGACGATCCTTCCAGTCAATCCAGAAGTCCCAGTCGCCCGCCGTCAGCATGAAGTGGACGTGATAGCCGCCAAGAACGGCGAAGAACAGCAGAACAAGAAGCATCCAGTCGGTGGCCTGAACGCAACCCGCCGCCTCGGCGACGGAGTTGAACGGGCCGACCGCTCCCCCGCTTTTCGATTTTGACATCACTCTTCTCCTTGGTGTTTCCCGGACAGCCCGAAGGCGCCGGGTTTTTATTGTCGGCCAGAACAGGCGGCGCCCATTCCGGCGGAACGGCGTCTCAACGCCGCCCTTCACCCTGTCGCGAGACTTTTCTTCAGGAGACGCGAAACGCCACGCCGCTCAGGCGACGAAGCTTCCGGATCTATCGAAAAAACGCCCCGTTAAAAAAACCCGCCCGCGCTCCGGAGGAGCGCGGGCGAAGCGTGCATTACTGCGTCAGGAGCGCAACGCCGTCCTTGCCGACGAGGGCGTGGATGCGGCCGAGGATCTGGAGAACGACGCCGAAGACGCCCAGAGCCATCCAGCCGAAGAACACGAAGCCCCAGTGAAGCGGCGCAACGAACAGCTCTTCCATGAACCAGAAGGTGTGGCCCCACTCATTCAGGCCAACGTTCGGGATGATCATGAACGGGCCAATGGCGACGATCAGGAACGCCAGCGAGTAGCCATGAGCGAAATACGGGATACGCGTGCGGGCGTAGAAGAACGCGCCAACCGCGATAACCGAGTAAATCGGATAGCTCATGTAAAACTCGATGATGTGCGACGGCGTGAAGTCCGTGTCGCGAATCACCGTCATGTGCCACGTGCCGTCCTGCTCCGTGAAGAACGAAGCGCCCCAGTAAATGGCGACGCCATAAACGACGAGCCACTGAACCAGAGTCACAAGACGACGGGTCTCCTCGCGCGGCGAAACCGCGTCGATGTTCCGGTCACGGGTCTTCCAGAGATAGCCGGCAAGGCCAAGGCCCGAAACCAGCTCAAGCGGAATCTCGGTCCAAAGGATCGACATCCAATACGTCTGGAACTCCGGCGCAAACGAGTCCAGACCCGCGCGCCAGCCGTAAACCTGCTCATAAATGCGAACGATCAGATAGAAAACGTTCAGCAGCGCGAGGCCAATCCACATGCCGCGAAGGTCAACTACCGAGTCCGTGCCAGCAGCTGCGCGAGCAGCTGTGTCAGTCGTCGAGCTCATACTCTCTCTCCTCTAAGTGCTCCCAGGGATTTGCGCGTGACCGGTATAGCCCTGCCTCCCGGAACAGGGCGCATTCGTCCTCGTTTCAGATGAGCTTCTGCGCGAACTATCTGCATAGTAACGCGTAACCCGCCCTTGTTCGCCGCAGTCCCGATCCCCGGAAAGATCCCGGAAACCGACGCCGCAGCTTGTTGTTATCGGACGAAAACCGACGTCGCCGCCCAAACGGGCCTCCACAGCGTTCCGCAGAACTTCCCGTAGA
>JBIPLL010000739.1:0-4702 GCA_044368425.1 Beijerinckiaceae bacterium | reverse complement strand
AGACGTCGAGGTTTTCCCCGAGGCTGTCGGCCGTCGCAAAGATTTCCGGGGCCATGTAGGCAGTGGTCGGATCGTCTACGAGCATGCCGACGTGCGACGTGGCGGTGACAGCCCCGCCGCTCGAGGATCCGGCGGCCTCGGCGGCCGAGCGGTAGCCCGACTGCCAGTTGAAGACCTTGAGCCGCGGCCTTGAGGAGGCGGCGTCGTGCACCAGGATGCTGCGGGGGGAGAGGGCCCTGTGGACCACCCGCTTCTGATGGGCGTACTTCATGACCTCGCCGAGCTGGTGGACGAGATCGATCCGGGTCGAAAGCGTGAGGTCGCGGTCGCGTTGCGCCAGGAAATGGTCGAGGCGGATAGCGAGCGAATCGTGCTCGAAGATCACCGCTGGGCCCAGCTCGTGGCCGGTGTACTGCACAGCCCGGATGATGCCCGGGCTCTGCAGGCTCTCGATCAGCTGATATTCGCGGATGGCGGCCCGCTCGTCGATGCGGCGCCTTTCATCGGAGGCCCCGAGGACGACGGGATAGATCCGAATCCGCCGCTTCGTCTCCGGGAGCTGGGCGTGGCTCGCCTGCCAATCCTGGAAGTTCTTGCCCTCGTCGATCTGGTGATCGAGCACGTAGTCGCTCACCCGCCGCTGGCGGTTCGACTCTCTGACGCCGGCCTGCTCGAGGGCCCGGGCCACGATCTTGGCGGTGGGGCGGTCGAGCTGCGGCCGCCCGGGCAGGGCCTCGAGGCCAGGGCACTCGCGGCGGCGGATGGCGGCCATGATCCCCGGGCGGGCTGCTGCGCCGTCGGCCGCTTCGCGGTCACGGAGACAGACGCGAAGCCGACCGGTACCGGACAGTTCGCATTGGAGTCCGGGGGCGGAGAGGAAGACAAGCGGTTCGATGAACGGGATGCGGCCGCCCCGCTTCGCAGCCCCCTGGGCGGCGAGCAGGTCGGCGAGCTTCTTGGCTTTGAGGTTGGTCGCCTTGAGCGGGTTGTCGGTGGTGATGAGTCTGCCGTCGGTGGCCCACGTCCACGTGCCGGCGTCGCCGGTGAGCCGGCCCGGGCGGCTCTTGATCTCGATGAGAAAGAAGCCGAAGGGGGCGTAGACGAGTAGGTCCATCTCGTTCACGGAGCCGTCGAGGGCCACAAACTCGAAGAGCGACCAGGCCCGGTAGGGCTCGTGCTCCGGAAACCGCTCGCGCACGAAGTCGAGGGCGTCACGCTCCCAGGGGTATGGCGACTCGGCGAATGCAGTCCAGTTCAGGGACATAACGAGCGGCCAATCCCGGCGACCAGAGGCGTTTTCGCAACGTTGTGCGGGACTCCGTCATACCTCGTCTGCGGGGGGACGTAAAGGAGCAACCGCCCCGTGGACGCAGGCGGTCAACACCGTGCTCCCTCTGGAGCCGAGCCTGGGCATCGGAAATGATCCTGGCGGGGCCGCGGGTGGTCACGGGCCGAGATCCTCGCGGGCCAGCTCCGCATCGTGGACAGAGCCGGGTACCGCTCACATCCAAGCTAAGCGGCGCCTCTCACTGCGTCTTCTGTTTGCAGGAAGGGCAGCAACCGCCGGTCTTACTGTTCACGATTGACTGGAACGTTTTTGGTTTTTGAATCTTGCCACACCTGCATCGCAACACGATGTTCTTGGTGCGGTGACAGAGGCGTGGAGGTAATTTCGACGAGAGCCTGCACCCGCTATTCTTCAGCACGGCCCGCAACCATTCTTGGTTGTCCTTGTAGCCGCGTTCCAGGGCCCCGCTGTTCAGTAACGAGTCGTTATAGCAACGGCGACACCACTGCCCATCCATCAGCTTCCGCGGAGCAATCGGAAAGGCCGGATGATCCTCTTTTTTACAGGCGACCATGAGATTCGAGGATGAGCCGGCGTAATAATGCGACTGAAGCTTGCCTCCGTGCTTCGCTACGACCTGCTGCACCTCCTGCCAGATCCGGATAGAGTCCGGTGCATCAACAATTTTCTCGATCGCAGAAGGGTAAGGCACTCGCAACTTGGCGTCGCTGCATCTCCTGAGAATCTCCGCCCGCAAGTCATCCCTGGAAGCGATCTTGTTCATGCTAACAATGCGAATTAAGGTAATCCCGTGGCGCCGACAAAGCCTGTTCTTAAGGTCATGCAGGTCCTTGATGGTCTCTAGCTCTTCGGGCGTTTGATTCCCGCGAATCTTTTTTCCGTAATGCTGGGGGCCGTCATGCTCAAATGCCAACTTGAGTGGCTCAGCGAATCCATCTAACTCCAGTGGCCGATTTGTTTTCCTGTTCGTTAGCCACGGCGGACGACATTTCGGGAAGCTTGTTCCAAAAATCGCCTCAAAATGAGCCCGTACGATTCTTTCGTACAGGCCCGCCGAGCACTCAAGGCACAGAGTCCCCTGACTCAACACGTGCGCTGGACTCTTTCTGTCGCGGTGGCCGAGAGGACACGCGACTCTGATTTTCTCGCGGCAACCGATGAGAAAGCCGTCCGCCTTATCCTCCAACGCCAAGACCTTCCCGCCGAGCTCCCCAACGATTTCACGGAATCGACCAAGTTTCCACTGCTTTCGGGGATTGCACTCTGCGCAGACCGAGTTGCGGTATTTGACTTGACCGAAGATTTTCTTTGGTTCGCCGACATGCCCGCAATGGAGGCAGCGGAAATATCGTTCGTCTGACAGCCTGACTTTCGTCGTCCCTGGCCGCTTGTCTTCGGAGCCGTCGTCGTTCAGCAAGACACACTTCTTCTTGATTGCGCTCCGCACTCGAGCGAGCGTCCACTGCTCTTTCCCTGAGCATCGGTCGCATGCGTCCGGCCGACGTTCGATTTCAACAGCTGGTTTTTTTGTTGCCTTTCCACAACTCTTGCATCGGACGCGAATCCTGTCCGTCTGCTTAATGACTGCGTCGTCTCTGCGGTTATCAAGGATCTCGACGTACGCCAGGATTTTTTTTGTACGTAGTCTCCCAAGTGGCCACTTAGACGGCTGGCTCGCGCGCCAAGCCTGCAAGCTCTTGTTGTTCTCTCTGATTGTCGTCTCGCGGTAACAGCCGCAAGAGCGGGTCTTCGGCTTACCGGTTTTGTTGTTCCGCCGAATCCTACAAACCTCGTAAAGCTTCCTTTGGCTCTCTCCGCCACGGCCGCAAGAGCACCGACAATAGACCCATGCGGTCGTTCGCGGCTTCGTCTTACCCGTTGTCCGAAGAAAGCATGGCTCAAGCGCGGTGAGATACGGAGTGGGACGAGGTTCCGCCTTCGTCGGTTCAGGGAAGGTATCTCCTGTGCGGACAGGTTTTCTTGCTGACATAGGAAATCTACGGTCTTCAGTGTTTGTAGTCGCCGAAACCAAAGCCTCCAGTGAGCGATCGTTCAGGCTATTGCGGGTAGGTCAAGGGGTGCGGGGGTGGTTTGCCGTCATCCCTTACGTCCCGTCACAGTTGGCTTGTTCTTACCCCCGGGATCAACATGATTGCGCACCTCCATCTTCACTGCCGCGGTGTCGCTGATAAATCTTTTCGGCGGCCACCTTGATCTTGTCGATCATCGACTGCGGCGAGACGACGGTGAAGTCGCCGCCCAGGCGGAGCAACCGGCTGAACATTTCCCGTTCGTGGCAGCGTCCGATCACCAAGCGAAGATGAGGACGCCCATCGTCGTCCTCCTCGAAGGCATGCGACTGGTTTGGATGAAACGGCTTCTCGAGGCACCAGGCCATCCACCCCGGTGAATGCACGACCAGTTCCAGCCGGATTGTGGGCTCGCCATACCGCAGGAACGCGCCGGCGCTGGCGCTGTAGAGCCGCGAGATATCGAGCCGTTCGGGGCCCTCGCCGGGAGCGGCCTTGACCAAGTCATGAGGGAGGATACCGGCGATCGCCGGATTTTCGTCAGAGAGCTGGTTGACCTCGACGACGCGATCGAGCTTCCATTGCACCGGCGGCTTCCACTTCCCGGTCAGCTCACCATCCACCTTCACAGCCTCGCCGCCGAGGAGATAGATCGAGTTCTCCTCGCCGTCGAACAAAGTGCCCATGGCCGCAATTCGGTGCTGCCGTACGGGCTTGCCGGGTACCCGATACTTGATGATCACTTGCGTCTGATCGATCGTGGCTCGATGCCAAACCGCGAGCGCCTGCTTTCCGCGTTTGGTCGAGTATTTGCGGATGTTCGCCACCGAATAACGCCATGCCCGAGCCTTCTCCTTGGCGTCCTGGTAAATGAGGGCGGGTACATGGGCCACCATCTCGTCGATCAACTTCTGCGTGGCCTCATGCTGCGGTGTGCCGTCCATCGCGGCCAGTAGCTGTTGCAGTGCCAGGATGCCGACAAGTTCGTAGCCTTGGATCCTGTACTGATCCAAAAGCGTGTCGAGCTCCCGTGCCCAGAATCCGTTGGGGTTGTACCGCCAACGGCGTTCCTCGGAGCAGTGGTCTTTCTGCCACTCCTCACACTCATCGTTGTCAAGCTGCCGATCGATGCCTTCGTCGGTGACAACGTGCCAGATCTCGATACCCTCGTTCTGCAACGCCTGCAGGTATCGGGTGACGTCCTGCTTCTGCTTCTCAGACGGCCAACCGGCCCGGTGCGGTTTCTTCTTGCGATTTCTGGGCCGCTTCCCGGGCTGCCGGGCAAATGACATGGTGCCGTCACCAGCAGAGCCTGGACCGTCGGGCTCATGATCGCCAGAGTCGTCATACAGGTCGTCGAGCC
>JBIPLL010000643.1:0-18173 GCA_044368425.1 Beijerinckiaceae bacterium | reverse complement strand
TCTGGAATCATCACTTGCACATCAAAAGGCAATTCTGCGACGGTAGCCTTATAACCACTTCCCCAGTTCTTAGTAACTGAAGCATGAGCAGTAATATCTACAAATCCTTCTCCTGGCTCACAATCTAAAGCATCCAAAACATTTCCAGATTGATCATATGCTGTACAGCGATAAATCCATCCTTCTGTATTGTAAGATGAAGCCTCATCGTCTTCTTTAAACTCTACTCTTAATGTTGCTGTGTCTCCACGAATAACTCTCCATTGAAGTGAGACTGGGTCAGCACCAAAAATTTCGGGAGAGCATAAGTTAGCCATAATAGAAAGATTATACCATGAAATATGGACCTGCCCCAAGATCGGTGGGTATGAGAGACAGATCAAGGGGCAAGCAATTAAAAGTATATCATATTGGTGCAAAACGGACATTAGGGGCTTATAATATACATGTGATTGAAAAAATTATTTGGCAAACACACAATTATAGGTATGATGACCTACCAAACAACTTTAAAAAATGTATTGCCAGTTGGGAAATGCTAAATCCAGAATGGGATCATAGATACGTAGACCATAATGAACGTGAGGCTTTTATAAAAAGCAGATATCCAGAGTTATACAAAGTATATGAAAAAACATATGGCATGTATCAGGCAGATATATGGAGGGTTGCTGTGGTCTATGAGTTTGGCGGTGTATACGCAGATATGGACACATTTTGCTATATGCCTCTAGAGTATATGCTACAAGACAAAAATACCAACTGCCTTATTACAGAGCCTAAAGATAACAAGCCAAACAAAAATGATCATATAAATAATGCAATGTTTGCTGCCCCTATGGGGTCTAGAAGTTTAAAAAATATAATAGATGAAACTATACGTGATATTGATAATATTGATGTACATAGTATTTTTTCTCAAGAGGCACTAAAAGATTACAATCCATTTTTTAATGCTGCAAGGCATGGAAATAACTATAAAATGCTTGACTGTTTGTTTGGTAATAATAAAATAAATTATTATGGCAATGTCATGAATTATAAAGATTACCTAAAAGAAATAGTTAAGTTAAGCGACGATGAAATAAAGTCTCTAGTATAGAGCCGAAAAAGTTTTATGGTATAGTATATATAGGGTTTGTGGGGACTTTGCACTAGAGATACTATCTTCACTTCCACCATTAGATGTAACAAAAAATCTATGGGGGGAGGGGGGGACTTTCCCTCAGAGATACTTATTACTTATATATAATATATAAAGAGAATTACTTACTATTCTTCGCTACAAAATCTAAAAGAATTTCATACATATGATCAAGTTTTTTCTGCATGTTGTTTTGCTCAACTTCTTCTTTTAGCATATGATCTTTAAGATGTGACACGTCTGATTCTAATCTAGTGATAGCGTCCTTCATACTCGATCCGCTATTTGGTTTGAACTCTGCTTTTATTTCAGCAAAATAATGTTTTACGAGCCACTTGATTGAAAGGGCGATACCAGACAAAATGGTAAACACACCAATTATAATTTCGAGTAATAAGGCTGTGCCTTCCGTAGCGAACATGACAGGAAAATTATAACACGGTGTTTTTAAAAAAATAAAACTGAGTTCGGCGGGTGGCACTTCAGTTCGAAATTTTTAACATCGGCGACAGAGATAATACGCATCCTCTATGCTGCTAACGCAGCAAATACATGCGAGGTTATTCTATTATGATGTTTTTCCGAATTTCCTCTAATATCTGGTTTTGGCTATCTCTGCCTTCTGCTATTTCGTAACGTTCTTCAAGACTTAATCCTGGACCATCTCTTTTAATTGACCTTAAAAATGACTGAGCCATTTCTCTAATTTCGTCTGTCATCATAAACTTTTGGAAAACTATTTTGTTATCTGTCAATGCTTGGAAATAAAATAAGTCATCACCTTCATTAATTGTAAACTCAGTATTGTCGACAGGTACAAACCAATTTAACACAGCAGGACGATACCATCTACCAATGTCAAACTCTCCGCTAATAAACATAGCATTTTTTGACGGGGAAGATGGAGGGTAGTTAGGAGTCGACATTCTAATAGTTAATGGCTTATCTGCAAACATAACATAGTTAACGTCATAGATAAGATCTATATATCCGTTTATGGCTGGTTTACGAGATTGTCGTATAGTAACGTTATTGCCGTAATTGTCTAATTCTCCTACGCCTCTATGTGCGATAGATTTTAAATACCCCGCAGGCCAAACACATTTATCGGACTTATTGGCTTTGAAGGTAAAAAGGTTTTTTAGATAAGCACCAGAGGCTGGACATCCGAAAAACCCCATATCCCCGTCATCTTTGTTTTCTGGTATATTTTTAGTAAAATAATTCTTAACTGGCTCAGGCTCTTTGAGATACCATTCATCGGGGCTAGATGGGTTTCTAAGCGATGATGACCAATAGATGGTTGTTATTTCCTTCATATATTGATTATAGCACTTGGCTGTGATAGAATAGATATATGGGAGACGATGTTAAGTTTAGTGATTTGTTTGATCCTTCTCAGCCAAGAAGCGATAGAGATTTAATTGAGTCCCGCCTTGAAATATGCAATACGTGCGAACACTTTAATCGTCGTATGGTAAAATGTAAGAAGTGTGGTTGTTTTATGAAACTTAAGACAACACTAAGAAGCGCAAAATGTCCTATAGGAAAGTGGTGAGAGATGAATAAGGAAGAAGTTATTAAGTTAATGCTTGATAGCATGAATGCTGACAATAGAGAGTTGTGCAAGCAGGCTGGGATTAGTGAGTCAGATGCAGAAACACAAATTTCACAAAGCCAGCCAACATTAATCTTTATGTTTGGTAACATTTACGATAAACTAAAGACTAATGGCGTTGTTGCCTAATCTATTGTTTTAAAAAATAAAAAATACTCCAATAGTTATATGCTACTGGAGTATTATTTTATTTACGCTAGTGAGATTGATTGTGAAGAAGATAACTTCTGTAATTCTGCTTCAACGCTTGGGTTGATTGCAGCCTTTGCACCAGCAAGTAGTTCTTCGATATGTTGGCAAACAACTGCGAACTCTTCTTCGAAAATCTTTTGTGATCTTCCAAGTCCCATTCCAGCAGTAGGTTGGTTTGCCTTTAGTGTTGCTTCGATATCATAGTTAAGAGTTGTGCACTGATAGTGTTTTGCAACATAACCATCTTTGTCAACTAAATACTTTTCAAAGTTACCGCCCATCCAATCTCCATTATCAAAACCTAGGTTAAGCCAATGTGAGTAGTAGTCTTGTGACTCTGTTGGTGTATTTTCAACTTTGTTTTTCTCTTTAAGAGTTCTTTGATGATCTCTAATTGTCAAGTATAGTTCATGAGGAGGAAGATTTTCTTTTCCTAGTCCATTGATGCCAGGAGTTTCGCTAACCTTGTCATGAGGAATAGATCCTACCATTTCTGAAAATCCAAATGTAGTTCCGTAAACATCTTTACCGTATGCTTGTGAGTCTGCACCACAAGTAATTCCCTCTGACCACTTGCCCTTTGTAATTCCTGGACCACAGTAATCGTTTGTAGGGATTGCAATAATTTCAAAACCTTGGCTTTGGTATTTATCCTGAAGCATTTGTAATACTTCCATTTGATTTGCATTTCCACAACCAACTGTTGTGTTAACGACCATGGTTACTTTGCCTTTATATTGATTTAGAAAACCAGAATCGCCTTCTGCTGAATTCAACTCAATGTCGTATATAGATTTTAGTGTCATTTTATGACCCCCCTCATTTTTTATTAAGATTCTTGTACATTTACTTCAGGCTGTGCATCGTCTGAAGGTGCAGGTGGAGTTGACTGATGCGAATTTGTACATGTGCATGTAGCGCAGCATAGTTGCAACTCTGTTGTTTCTTGTGTCATGGCTATATTATACCCCCCTTTTATTTTGAACCACAGGAGCATTGATCACAGCATTGCTCTTTAAACATCTGCAATGCCAAACCATCGTTTTCGGGTCTTCCTAAGTCTTCCCAGAACTTCTCTCTTCCCATAGCGTCTGTCTCTGCTACAGTCTTGGATTCAAATTCAAAGTCATCATCCCAGGCGTTTTCTAGATTATCTAAGATTCCCATAAGAATATTATACCCTATCCCGTCGAAATCTGAAAAATTTTGTAAAACCCAAATAGCCTAAAATCTGAATATTTTGCTAAAGTGTATGATACGGAAAATAAATACAATAATAACAAAATAATAGTGAGCACATATTTGCCCACGATCTTTTGTTTACATTTTGCTTATTCTAACTCATGCCTTGGCTTCTTGCCTACTACCCACCCATTGTGTATTCCTACAAGGGGTGCGTCAATACATACAGCAACCCCCTCCGTCAATTGTGTTGGAAAGAAACTGACAAACTTATCTACCGCTTCTCTATTGTAAAACGGGATAGTCTTGCTTTCACCCGTTACTGTTGTTAGTTTTACTTGTATCATTTTCTACCTCTTTATCCATTGTAATACCGTATTTTGTGTAGTGGCTTCTATCGTAGTTAGCAATAGTGCCACCGTTATCTAAGTGTGCTTTTCTGCGTAGTTGTTCTGCGCTATACCCTGCCACTATAACACGCACTCGCATGGTTCAATGGCGTAATCCTCGTTATCACCATAAAAGATGTGCCCTCTGCCTGAGCATGTATCGCAATCTATTGTTAGTACTGAGTTTATCATTTACTCACCAACCTTCACCGCAACAATGCGATAGGTATCACTAAACGAATTAGTAGGACGAACACGAACACGATACGCTTCTGCGTTATCGTACCAGACATCAGACTTTTCTGCGTCTTGGATAATACCCTCAAGGGTTCTTGAGCGGTAAGCCTTTCCAATAAGGAGGCTTTCGATACTGTATAGATTTGCTGACATTAGCAACCTTCTTTCTTTACTTGATAATACTATTCTATAGTAGGGGTCTGACATTTTGGCTACTTATTTGCTAAGGCTCATTGTGATTTGTATCACACTTATTTGCTTAGGCTCATTAGCCTTGTGTCCTTTATTTATTTGTATAAGGGAATACTATCATAGATACCGCCAAAAGTCAAGGGTTTCATCGGCGTGTCGTGTGTGATTTACACCACAAACCAAATAGGACAAAACGGACATTCACCTAGGAAAAGTTATCCACAGGTCTGACCATTCATGTGTGGATAACTAATGTGATGTACGTCTCATGTGATGTATCTCACAATGTCCGATTTACCCCATTTATACCCCTCAATTTGTCAGACCCCCCTGCTACAATTACAGTATAAAGAAAAACAAGCGGTAAAGAAATCCGCTAAAGAAAGGTAGGTCATAAAATGACTACACTAACAATAACAAAATGCGTTGAGCATAACCCTATGAAATCTGCTATCTCCGAAATCGGTGATGAGCAATTTACTTTCTGCCAAAATTGTGAGCAGAACATTGAGCGTTGGTATAACGATACTGACCCTGAGCGTTTGCCTATGTGGACAGATTGGAAGGTATCTAAGTGAGCGATACTATTGACTTTCTAATCGAAAATAACTTTTGCGTGACAGATAACATTTGCGCTTTTTGTATTGTTCTCATGGACGGGTGGGATAGATTTTGCCCCCGTTGTAGGGACTACAAGGGTGTAATGGCACTACCTGATTTTGTAAATACCTATGGAAAGGAGGCACTCAATAAATGAGTACCTTACTACGGCTTGACTCAGTATGTGGAGAAACACATACATTTGTAGATGTCTATGACATCAACCTAAACCCTCACGGGTCTATCTGTTGTGATAATTGCGAAAGCATTTTGATGTGCCGTAAGGCTTGGGACTACCTATACAAGGGGGCTAAATAATGCCATACTATTCTTTTGACACTTTCATAACTGTTGAGGCAGATAACTATGATGATGCGATAGATGTCTTTGACTATAAACTAAAAACAGGAATAAACAGAAGCGATGTCTATGTCGCAGAAATTGAGGAAATTGACTAATGATAAAAGTGACACTTACTTCATACAATGGTAATACTAAGCATTTACCATTTTACTCTGCCGAGCAGGTGCGTAGTTTTATTTCTGCGCTACCCGCACAATTAGAAAAAAGCACATCACTAAAATTAGAATGTGATTTGTTAGCAATTAGCGGAACGATTAGAGGAGAAAAATAAAATGAAAACACTTCAAGAAAAATTAGATTTAGTTTCTAAAGAATTAGAACCAATACTTTGGGAACTATTAGATGAAATTGAAAAAGAATAAATAAAAAAGTTTTTTGGACTTCCCCTCCAAAAAATTTTCTAGGCGATCTACCTAGCGTGTCGTCCACAGGCTGTGGATAACTAATGTGTTTAAGGTCACATTATTATTTTCTCAAAATACGGCGTGTCGATTTGCTTTTTTGGCTTTGGTGTGCTAAACTTACATAGTAAGAAAATAAAGAAAGGTAAAACTATGTCAGACTATTTAGACTATTCAGACGAAATCTACGAGGAATTAGTAGAGGAATTCGGACACGAAATTGAGTCAGAGTGTATCCACAAGTGATGTAAATCACACAGGCACAACGGCGTGTCGAATTGACTTTTTAGAAAAAAAATGAAATAATAGAATTATTAGAAACTAAAGAAAGGTGACAACTTATGTCAGCAAATGTCTATACTATCGAAAGCCTACTCGTAGGAAAAACTTACAAGTCCCGCACACTTACGGGAGAAATCATCTCAGCCGAAAAAGATAATTCGGTATGGTATGCGGATTGTGATACTTACAAGGTTCAGGTTAGACCTCATTACTCAGCACCGCTAAATCTAAAAGATACTTATCGTTATTTAGCAGTTAGGACTAATGACTAATGAAATTAGACGAATTCAAAGCCCACATTGAGGCACAGCGCAAGGCGCAACAATTGACAAACTTAGAGAAAATCGCTAAAATTGTAGTAACAACAAACACGAAAGGTAAAAACTAACAATGACTAACACAACCTATACAGACTTCCCATTCACCGCTAACGGAATAAATTTTGTTTCACGAATTCATTCTGACTCCCCGTTTCTATCTCGAATTAAAAGCCTGCCTGAAGGTATTTTTACTCAAATGAACATCTCAGCCGTTGAGGACCTGCTAACTATTGGTAAGACTTATACTCTTGATGAAGTACAAGCAGAATTGGACCGAATAAATGAGGGCGGAACTCATGCGTTTATTTTGTTAGGAGAAAATAACTAATGCCAATGACACGAAAAGACTATGTCGCAGTTTCAGAAATTCTTGGCAATTACTTTGCTACTTCTGTTTTTGATGAGCAAGGAGAAATTTTATTTGCTGATTTGGTAGATGAATTTTCTTTAATGTTTGAAAAAGATAACCCAAGATTTGACGCAAATAGATTTGCTATTGCTTGCTATAAAGACTTGGAGATGATGTCATGACAAGAGCAGCAACAACAATTGTTCAAATATTTTTAGCGTGTAGCGTTTTTGTTTTATTTAGAATGATGTTACCAATGCTAAAAGAAGATTTGCAAGAAATAAAAAACGATTTGCAAAAGTAAATTGTGATCCTGAGCATGATCTAAAAATGCTCAAATTTTTCCTAGGCCGTTATCCACAGGTCAGACCAAGTTATCCACAGGTCATTTATGATGTGATTAAAAACACACCCAGAGTTTACGGCGTGTCGTTTTGATTTTGTCAGTAGAAAATGATAGACTTACGGAGTAAGAATAAAGAAAGGAAACTCAAATGGGTTTAGACATGTATCTTAGTGCTAAAAAGCACTTTGCCAAGATTAATTGGCAAGCATTACAGGCTAATGATGAATTAAATTATAACTCACCTGAAGCCGTTTTCCGTCAATTTAATGACTTAATGGAATTGACACAATTATCTAATGTCGCAACAGACATTTATGGAGCAACAGTAGAAGTTACCTGCGCTTATTGGCGCAAGGCTAATCAGGTTCATGCTTGGTTTGTAAGAGAAGTACAAAAAGGTAATGATAACTGCGGTGAATACTATGTATCACAAGATAAACTAAAGGAATTGCGTGACCTATGCCAAAAGGCATTGGATACTCGTGACCCTAACCTACTGCCACCACAAGATGGGTTTTTCTTTGGTGGGACAGACATTGACGAATGGTATTGGCAAGACCTAAAGAATACTATTACTCAATTGGACAGGATTTTTGCCCTGCCCCAATTGTCCGATTTGTCCTTTTCCTACACTTCTTCATGGTAGGGAGCGTGTCGGGTTGAAAATGTCAGCCCGACATGATAGGATTTATTTATAAAGAAAGGGAAAATAATGAATAATTGGAATTGCTTTGATTGCTATGATGAGGGTGTCCTATTGTGGGGTAACTCAGCAGGCGAATTTGACTCAGAATTTTGTGAGTGCGCTAAGGGTGTTGAACTTGAAAATGAATACTCAGAGTGGTATGCTGAAACAGTAATGAACGAATTTTATAAGGAGAACGCATAATGGAATACCTATACTCAGTAACTTGTACCTATGACGGAGAGGCTCAGCCTCGTTGGGTTGGTAGATTTAGCGATTGCTTATCTGCCGTTGAAACTTATCAGAAGTTTGTTGATTGGGGAACTGCCGTTGAGTATTCCACAATTAACTTATCAGAGCCTTCAGGCAAAATGCACACAAAAACTTTCTACAAAACAGGATTGGTGGTAACACGATAATGGGAAGCGTAACAGCGTTAGGAATACAGGACTCAGTGCTTGATTTAGAAACTCAGATTGCCTATCACTTGCAAGGTAATCACTATCCACCCGTACCACTATCTATGGTTCAGCCTTGCATTGAGGCTATTGACGCATACTATGATAATGATGCTATGCGATTTATTGCTATGCCAGAAGGCGTATTCTATAAGGGCATGAGTCATGCACCAGCATGGGCTATCATTGAACAACACCACTTGGATTTTTGGTTGCCACAAGATGATGAATACTATGGTGAAGAAGATGCAGGATTTGAATCAGGATTGGGGCTTGAATAAAATGTCTGATACAATGATTCGTATGGAAGAGGATTTTACTAATGTTGATGTTCTCAACGCCGACCAGTTAGAAGTTGGAGATCTAATTGGTATCGGTGGGGAGATTGTAAAAGTACTTGCAATTGCGCCACTTCACTATGGATTTAATCTTGCTATAGAAAATAATTTTGGTGAAAGAGATTTTGTTGATGTAAGTGAAGATGACACTTTTAAATTGTATATAGAAAACTTCTAAAAACCGCCTAGGCAATTCGGACAATTCGGACATTTGCGTTTTTGTTATTTTTATGATAAGATTAATTCATGATGAAAAAAACGGCTGAGGAATTACGCAGACTTATGGAATTACGCAGATCTAATGCTGCCACTCCATTAAGGAATAAAAAATCCTACTCCCGTAAAGTTAAACACAAAAAATTTGACTTATCAAAATAAAAATGTTATAATAAAAATAAAGAAAGGAACCCATGAAACTAAAACGTAGCATGGATAGGAAGGTAACTAATGCTGTCTCACCCAACGGAAAAACCCCAACAATTGCCAACACTTTTGGATTGCCTGCTGGAAAGGCTTTCTCGTGCCCTGGTGCCACTAACACTTGTGAGAGCGTTTGCTACGCAGGAAAACTTGAAAGAATCTACAAAGGCGTAAAGGCTGTCCTACTTCATAACTGGGAATTACTAAAAGACGCTGACCATGACACTATGGAAGCATTGCTCATGGACATGATTGCAGACTTTAGAAAAGATTGTGAAAAGAAAGACGCTCCTATGCTATTCCGTATCCACTGGGACGGAGATTTCTTTAGTGATGACTATGCGTTTGCATGGAAGCATGTTATTCTAAATAATCCTGACATAAAGTTCTGGGTCTATACTCGTGTAGCCTCTGCTGCTGACATGCTCAAGGGTATTGATAATCTTAGCCTATACTATTCGACAGATAAAGATAACAAAGAGATTGCTATTAGTCTAAATAAGGAAAAGGGTATTCGTTTAGCATACCTTGCCGATACCTTCGCAATTGGGCAGGCAGATCTAAAAGAGATGATAGGCAAGGTGGGTGCTAAGTGCCCTGAGAATAAAAAGGCTATTCCCCTAATTGACAAAAATGGGTCTGCTTGTGTAAAATGTAATCTATGTGTTAGCAACAAGGCTGACATAGTCTTTAGCGCAAAGAAAAAGTGATAAATGAACGTACTATTACTAATCTTATGGGCTATCTTTTTAGGGATACTGTTCTACCCCCCTCTAAAGTGACCCAAATCACATGAGAGAAATCTCAAAATGTGAGAAAATGTCAAAAATAACTTGACACGGCAAGAAATAAATGTCATAATAATAACATAACCAAAACAAAGGAGAAAAACAATGTCAGTAGCAACCGCAACTTACAAGGTAGGCGACCTATACACTTCTCAGAAGTCAAAGGTCACAGGCACAATTACAGAAATCAAGCCAAACAAGGACGGCTCAACAGTTCGTGTAAAACTTGATGTAAATGGCACACCTCGCTGGACAACTTGGACGGCTAAGTAATTCCTAACTAAATAAACAGGAAAAGTCCTGAGCATGACTACTAAAAAGGCTCAACTTGATTTCTAACAGAAAAAATGTTAGACTTAGATAGACCCAAACCCATAAGAAAGGAAATAAACAAATGGCAAGAGGACAAAAAGCAATTAGCGTAAAGATTGCTACAACTAAAGTTATCAAGGCTTTAGAAACAAAGTTAGCACAACTCCAAAAGGATAAGGCTAATCAGAAAGTAAATGAGGAGAAGTTCTCAAAGGCACAAGATAAGTGGAACAAGGAAGTCGCTAAGTTAGCACTTTCTCAAATCTCTAAGGCAGAAAATCTACGAGCAAGCACACGCTACAACGGCATGGTAAATGTAGATTTTGATTTGCCAAAGGGAACGATTGACCTTCCTGCTGAACCTGAGAAAGATTTTGAGTCTTTCCATGAGTGGCAATACAAGGAAATGATTGAGGAAATCGAAAACGCAATTCGTATTCTCAAGATGACAGATGAGGAAGTAGTTTCTACTTCTACTTACAACGCTATCGCCCGATACTTGTAATTCACTCTCCTGAGCATGAGATAAAACTGCTCAACACAAAACCCAATAGACAGAAAGGCAAAACAAATGACATTAGGCGGATACACTTACCAAATTGGTGATTTATTCACAACAAGCAAAACAGGCGTTACAGGTCGCATTGAGAAGTTTGTTCCACAAACTCGTAATGTAACTAAGGTAATGCTACGCTTGGCAAATAATCAAACAAGATTTGCTATGGTAAAGACTTACTAAGTTTCTTTCCTGATAAGCCCCGCTAAAAAATAAAGTGGCGAAAGTCCTTGCGGGTATTCCTGGAAAGATCATCCTGAGCATGATGTAAAACTGCTCCCCTCTAAAAATTTTCCTAGGCGATGTGATTTTAATCATAGTCCACTATGTGAGATGGTTTACGTACCTGATTTGCTTTTCCCCCTAAAAAATGTTATGCTTAGATTATTAAAAGAAAGGGTAAAAAATGATTAGCACCGCAATAGCAATACAAATGGCAACACAAGAGGCAGTAACAGATGAATCAGTAATGGACATGGCGTCTGCGCTATACCATCACAGAAATGAAATGACTAATGATGAATTTGCCCAAGCAATGTTCAGATATTCTGCTCACCTATCAGCAATGACCGCCACCTTGGTTACTCATGCCTGCTTGACTGAAAGCCAAATAAATGATATGCTTGAAACAATAAAGGAAATGGACTCAATGGGAAAGGATATTGAATAATGGACCAGGTAATAATTAAAGATAATCACTATATGACACGAGAATTCCTTGAGTCACGTATTGTAGAAAACGAAACACGAATCAAGCAACTTGAGGAGCACATCCAAACGGTTACACAACGTTCATACACTGAGGCTGCAGAGCGCTCCCGTATGCGTAATGAAATGCAAGATTGGACCATGGCAGCATTAGAGGAGCGAGAAATCTCTGAAACTAATGCAGAAGAAATTGCATCAATTTGTGGATTTGAACTAACGAAAGAATTCGAAGTTGAAGTAACGGTCCAGTACTCAGTTACTGTAAATGCAAAAAATGAAGAAGAAGCAGTGAATGCTATTCATGAAATTGATTTTGATTCAGTTTCTTATAATGATGACCAAATTTCATGGCTGTCTTCAAGTATAGACAGTGTTGACATTTAAATGCATTGGCCCAATTAATCCTGGGCCACTGTAGGTCCTCTTTCCCTTTCTTTAGAGGATCCTACGCCGACCTGAGCATGTCGTAAAACTGCTTTAAAAATTTCCTAGGCAGATTTATTTTATTTTGTCAAATTTACGGCGTGTCGGGGCTTTACGTACCAGGATTTGCAATTGTCAGGGGCTTATGCTAAGATTGATAAATACACAACAGAAAGGATAAATAAATGGCGCATGAATTAGAAACGCAAAATGGCGTTGCTTCTTTCGCTTCATTCCGTGAGCCTGCTTGGCATGGTCTTGGCACAGTATTCACGGAAGAAAAAACAACAGCAGAAATGTTATCTGCTGCTAACCTAAACAATTGGAATGTTCGTCTTGAGGACGTAAATGTTCCATCTCACTTATCATCAGATAAGAATTATCAATACGTTATCCGTACTAACCCTACAGATAATACACAGACCGACATTCTTGGTGTCGTTGGTGAGCGTTATCATGTTTTACAGAATGAAGATTTATTCTCATTCGGTGATAACATTCTTGACGGCGGAGGTCGTTGGGAAACTGCTGGCTCCATTCGTGGTGGTCGTGTTGTATTCGGTTCTCTTGCTCTTGAGCGTGAGACAATTCTTGACCCTAATGGTGTTGCAGACAAGGTAAAAACTTATTTGCTCATCAACACATCACATGACGGCTCGATTGCTATTCAAGCCTCAATTACACCTGTTCGTGTCGTATGCGCTAACACTCTAAACCTTGCTTTAGGTTCTAAGCGTGGTCGTAATGCTATCAAGCAGACATTCAAGATACGCCACACACAGACCGCAAGCGGTAAAGTGCAAGTTGCTCGTGAGACTCTTGGTCTTGCTAATAAGTACATGGACGCTTTTGATGTTATGGCTAAGGCTATGATTGAAAAAGAAATCACAGCGCAACAGTTCAATGACATTGTTCTTGCTGCCTATCCAAAGCCTGATGAAGTAAAGAAGGGCGCACTTACTCGTTGGACTAACAAGGTTGATGTTATCAATGACATCTACACAGGTGAGTTCAATGGAATGATTGCTGGTAATGCATGGGGTGCTTTCAATGCACTAACTGAACGCCTTGATTGGCACCGCTCTGCTCGTGGTGGAAACACTGAGGCAATGCTCGCTGCTGCTTCTGGTTTTGACCCTTCAATTACAGCAGAAAAAAATCGTCTGCTAAGTATTGTAAAAAATACTTTAGCGATTGCATAAGTAATCGCAACTCCTGAACATGAGTATAAACTGTTCACTTTTTATTTTGCAGATCGTAAAAATAAAAATTGCAAAAAATTTCCTAGGCAAACCAAAATCTATACAAAACGGACATTGTATTTTTGCAAATATTTTATTACGTAGCACTTGATTTTTTTGCTGGATTGTGGGACAATTAATACATGACCCTAAAAGTAGAAATATATGAAATGGAATACTCAGTATCCCCTGGTGGTGTGAACTGCTGGGAGGTTAATATACAAGACTATGGAACAAGCAGGTGTGTATCTGACTTTGATACTGCTGGGCAGGCTCTTAATTGGGTAGTTGACCAATACCCTGACAAAATGATAGAATTGACAGTAACATCCTTACCTGCCTATGAAAAGGAATATGCATGAAGCAAACCTTTAAACCATACACAATTGATGAATTAGTTACAGAGATCTATGAGGATAATCTAAACCATTTTGAATTTATGGAAAACATGAACGGTGGAGACTGTGATTGTGAACTTCATCACACTATGGAGGTTGTGCTCAGATATTGGGGAGAGTAACTTGACATCCCCTGACATTTTTGCTAAAATTTAATTACGAACCCACAAGAAAGGACCCCTGAATGCCGAACTGGTGTTACAACTCACTATCTATCGAAGGTAGCAAGGAAGAAATTTCTGCTATCAAGACACAACTAAATCAACCATTCCAACGTCAGCATGACCAATGGAATATGGAAACACATCAAATGGAACTATTAGATACTAACTATAGTAATCCTGTGTTTGCCTTCTGGAATATTGTCAAACCAACTAACTTAGAAGAATACAACAAACAGTCTGACCATTCATTGCCTATGGCAGAACAAATGCTATTCAAGGGTGATAACTGGTATGACTTCAATGTTCGTAACTGGGGTACCAAATGGGATGTAGCCGTTAGAGACGGAGAAGACTATCCTGAGACTGAACTTATGGAAGAAGATGAGACGTCTCTTGCATACCGTTTCAATACCGCATGGTCTCCACCTCTACCTGCGATTGAGGCTTTGTCTGCACAGTACCCTGATGTAGAGTTTAACCTATCTTATGAAGAAGAAACTGGCTGGGGTGGAGAGTATCTCTTTATCGACGGTAACGGAACTGAGATAGAAGTTTATAACAATAAGTGCAGAGACTGTGATGCATTAGATAGTCTTGAGTATTGTGATAATGGATGTGGTGAGGTTTGTGATGAATGTCACTATATGGGCGAGGCAGACCTTGATGAAGTTGCGGAATGTGATGAGCACAAGATATACTTAGATAACGTACCCGATTATAGAAAGGCAAATGCATGACAATAGAAAGTCTTATTGAATACATGAAGTTACATTTAATTAGTTTAGAACAAGATTCTGAACGGATTGAAGAAGAAATGTCTCATTTTGAATATAACATGGATTCAAAGGACTATGAAACTTTAGAGATTGAGGATATCTCAACTAATGGACAAATCATTGCTACAGCACACTTACTGGCAGTTGCGGAGGGTAAGTAATGATTGAATTAGAACCACGAGTACAACTAATGGTAGACATGAGGATATCTGGTTTGGATATCATGCATGGTGAACTTAAGGTTATGATGTTAGACGCTGAGGAGCAATTGACCTTAGCACAAGAGCAAGAGGACCGTACAGAAGAAGCAATGGATAGTATGGAGCGTACCTATTGGGAGGGCTACTCAGAGGCCCTATCTGCAGCGTACGAATTGACATACGCCCTATCATTTGCTATTATGGATAAAAACAACAAGGAGACAGAATGATAAAAGTAGACAACTTACAATTAATTGGTGAATTCTCAGTAGATAGCGGACAGGCTATGGTTGGGGACCCGTGCTATTTGGATGAATGGAAGCCTTGGGATTCAGAGGCTGTAAAGTTTGAGGAGCACAAGAATAAGGCTGGAGAATACGGCTACCTTGGTGCCTGTGAGGCTACCATTGGCAAGGGCTTTGGTCAGTTAGGCGGAGCAAGTGCTGTTGCCTTTAGTACTGGCTATGGCGACGGGCTGTACCCCGTTTATGCCCATATCAATGAGGACGGCAGAGTTGGACTTATTGTTATTGATTTTACGGGAGAGTATGACGTCAGTGAAGACTGACAGATCCCTGGTTTCGTGACGACGGTCACTACGTAAAGCGGAGGTTGGGTCCCTTCGCTGCAGATAAGGGGGGCAGGCCTGACTGTCTACGGGCTTGCCTCCCACATCTTTTTTTGATACAATCTAATAGGAGGAATTATGGCTTACAGCGTTCGACGAGCACCGCAGAACACCAAAGAAATACAAGTAGCAACACGAATAGCCAAGATTATTAACGAAGACATGGGACTCAATCTTGAGGCAGTTGGATTTCATTTAGTTCGTAATCACCCACCAATCGTATGGCACCGCCTTGAGGTTCTTGCCTTGACAGCAGGTGAGGAGTATGATAAACTTATGACAGACTATTTAGGAGAAGAACATGTCAGTAGACTTTGCAGATAAGTGTGGTATTTTAGGTCAGTTCTGGTTTGAATACAGAGATGACGAAAAACTTGGGGAGTTCATTTCCTACAACGACATTGGCTTGCCTTTGTCATGGTTTATTTCTACAGGGGTAGTAACACCAAACCCTATTGCAGAGGACTATGTAAATGAAACCTTCGCATTATTTTTGGCAGCATTACAACTAACCGAAGATGATGTTGATGGATTAGATAATCTCAATGATGTCCTTGAGATTGTCGAGTCTAACTTAGAAGACAAAGACTAAAAATCTTAGTCCCCCTTGCGGGGGCTGCCTAGATCATCATTTAGCATATAACAAACCATCAAACCAATTTTGCAAATGTATTACGAACCATTGTAAATTTTTCCCAGAAAGATTACGATCAAACCATAAAACCCTCTACCATAATATATTTGGTTTGTCAAACCATCAAACCATAGTGTATTCTATATAGTGTATATACTATAAAGGTATTACGATCTCTCTTTGTATTCCCCGCCGTTTTTGAGGCGGGATAAACAGGGGTATAATTAGATCATGGTCCATCACTTTGCAAACATGTATAAGAACAAATCCCATAGACATGATCAACCTCATGAATGGGATTCCTTTACGAACGATATGACGGTTTTGACGGGTATGTTATATACCATCGCAAAGTGGCCCATCAAACCATTCATCCCTGCCTTCTATAAAACTGAGGCGGAATATAAAAAAGATTACGAACCTATCTATAATACTCCCCAAGATTGTCCTTGTGGCTGCCCGCCCAATAATTGCACATGTTGCTGCAGTAAGCCAGAAGGCTGCGGGCACCGCAAATAACGGCGGGTATAAAAAGATTACGATCATACCCTAATTACCCCCTATATATACATAACAAACCATTCTTTCTGGTTTTAAAACATTTTTAAAAGTATTACGAACTTATTGGAATTTTTCCTGGATATTTGGCAATTTTCATCCAAAATAGATTACGAACCCTATTGACAAACCATGGTTTTGGATGTATAATGCCCAAACCTTATATGATGGTTTGACAATATCGGACATATATGGTATGAGGGTTTGTGAGGTTTGAAGATATAGGGATGTAAGGTTTGTGAGGTTTGGGATTACGGCGCCATCTATAAAAACGTTCCATACACCACTATCCTCCACTTTACTCCACTTTAACCCTATCCAATAATATAATCAGTAAGATTTATCTGTGGATAACTTGTGGATAACTAATGTCAAACCGATGATAACCCTGTGGATAACTCTGTCTTTTCCCATCCACAAACAGTACAAAAATAGATTATCTTGTTGTCATCTTCATGGGTATTAAATCTATGTAAGTGCATTGGAGTATTATAAAACCATTATTTGCGACGGTATACAAACTATGGCCATATGCTATACTGAATATATGTGGTGGTCATGGGTATTAGCAGTTATAGGTGTAGCAGGTATTTATTTTGTTGGCCGTAAGGACAAATGGGGATGGTTTGTTCTATTGTTCAACGAATGCCTGTGGATAACTTATGCTCTCATAACAAACCAGTATGGTTTTATATTCTCAGCATTAGCCTATGCAGCCGTATATATTAGGTCATATATCCATTGGTCTAAAGAACCAGTTAATGAGATCCCTTTATAGTTTATATAGGGGATAATGGGGATACTTTCCTATTCCCCCGCATTTTTGGCTGTGCATGGTTCATCCACTTTATGAGCCACATAAGCCCCACAAGGACAAGATGATGTACTACAATGGCAATCCCAGGTTCTTGGTTGTTTATCTACCTTATCGATGACACATGGCTCATTCTTTGGATGGGTAATAAACTCTCCACATGGGCAAAAACCAGATGAATCATTACACACACTTTCATCCCTATCCCCATAACTATAAAGATGGGTAGGAAATGGGATCTTATTTGAATTCTCCTCAGTAACCTGAGTAAAGGTATTATTATCACATGTATGACATATCAAACCATCATCTGTTTCTGAAGGTATATTGTTACCACACTTACCACATCTATAAAGGTTTGTCATTATTGATAGTATAGCAGATAGGCAATATTTGTTATATTAATCCATAGTGCTCGTTTAGAGCATAGGGGGATTTGTATTTCTATTTTCCGCCG
>JBIPLL010000744.1:0-4725 GCA_044368425.1 Beijerinckiaceae bacterium | reverse complement strand
CCGAAGCCGCGGCGGCAGCCGCCTCCAGCCTGCGGAAGCGGGCCGCCCGCCTGATCGCGGAAGCGGAACGTCTGGAAGGTGACGCGGCCGGCAAGCCCGCCCGCCGGGGCCGGAAAGCCTAGGTTTCCCCGGGAAAAACCGCCACCGAAAAAAATCTTTTCTCATGGGCTTGACGGGATATTGCCGAATGGTAATATGTAGGCATGACGCGACCGAGTGAGTCGCGGCAAGAAACCAAAGGAACCCAAACGATGAACGCCACCGAAAGCCAGACGATCGCCACTGAAATCCTTAACCAGTTGGGCGGCAGCCGATTCGTCGCGATGACGGGCGCCAAAATGTTCGCCCACGATGCCGGCTCCCTCCGCTTCCGCCTGCCCTCGCGGTTTGCCCGCGGCGGCATCAACTTCGTCAAGGTGACGCTGACCGCTGCGGACGATTACACCGTCGAGTTTGGCAAGATTTGGGGCATCAACTACCGCATGATCGCCACGCAAACCTGCATCTACGCTGACACGCTCCGCGCTTCTTTCACCGCGGCCACCGGCCTTGACTGCACACTCTAGGACGATTCGCCCCGGCGGCAACTTCGCCGCCGGGGTTTTCAGACTCTAGGAAAAGGAACCCAATCGATGATTACCGAAAAACTTTTCGACGCGATCAACGATAGCCAAGATGGAAAGCCGCTGCGGAAGTTTTGCCGCGAGCGCCAAGAAGATGAGGTTTTGATGGTGGGGGATGCGGTCAGCGCGCTGATTGTTTCCGCCATTGTCGAATCGGTTGACGCTGAGGAGTTGTATTCAAAACTTGGATACGCTCTGGCGGAAATACAAAACGCGCGGCGCGTCGTGTTTCGCAGCATCGACGCGGAAACGCCGAACGAAGTTCGGGTTTCTTGGGAGTCGATGCAAAACACGATTTAGCCAGACCTACCCCCGGCGGCATCCTGCCGCCGGGGGTAGGTCTGGCCGGCTGCCGCCCCCCCCGCGGGATCGTGGGAAAAACCCACTTTCCCACGGGAGAACGGCCCCAAAAAATATTTTTGGTGGAGGGGCTTGCGTAGTATTGCCGATTGGCTATACTACACCTATCACGCGGACGATTGAGCCGCGGGAAACTTCAAAAGGAACCCAAGCCATGACGAACGCCCAGTTGACCAACGCAATCGAAATCGCCAAGGGAAACGCCGACCTTTCCGCAATCGATACCGAAATCCTTTTCGGCTACGGGCTGCGGAACTTTGCCCCCGTCGCTGCCACGCTGGAAACCGTCGCCGCCGTGATTCGTTGGGAATGCGTCATGCTGAATGGCGAGTTTGATTCGATCGCCCTCGACAACCTCCACCAGATTTTCCGCCGCAAGGTGACGGTGGTCTGACCACCCCCGCCGCCCCGGCAATCCCGCCGGGGCGGCCCTCAACCACAAGCCACAAGGAACCCAAACGATGACCCCCGAAAAAGCCGCCCACGTTTCCGCCCTCATCCTCGCCCGCCTCGCGGCCGGCGCCACGGTAGCCGAAGCCCTCGACGCGGTATGCGGGGCCGGCAGCCATGCCCGCCTAGCCGCCTCCGTTTGGGAGTCGTTTCGGGCCGCGGAAGCCGCCCCGGAAAAATCCGCTTGACGCGGTATTGCCGTGCGGCTATACTGCCCGTGTCGATTGAATCACCAACCAAATGAGGAGCCGGAAAAATGACACGCTACGAAATCAAGGGGATGGCCGATGAGGGGAAATGCGAACACTGTGGCGCGAACTGCCCGAAGCGCCGCGTATACGTTCGCCCGATCGACGGCGGCGAGGTTGAGGCGTGGGGCGTGATTTGTGCCAGCCGCGCCCGCGGGGAGCGTGGAACGGCTACGGATGCCAAGCATCTTTCGACGTTCGCCCGTGCGGTCGATGCTTATCGGGCGGCCGGCGGCGATGCTAGCGCACTCTCCCGCGTTTGCGGTCGCTACGGATACCCCTACGAAAAGGCCCGCGGGGTGGTGAATGTCTGGCGAACCTACGGCGGCGGCCAGCCGGATGCCGTGATTCCCCTGCCGGCCCCGGCCGCGGGGTGAGCCGCGGCCCCGCCGGCCACGGGGGCCGGCGGGGTGGAACCCCCGCGAAACCCGCGGGAAACCTTCCGAAAAAATATTTTGGCTCAACACTTGACGGGCCTATTGCCGATCGGTAATATATGGGCATGACGCGGACGATTGAGCCGCGGAAAGAAACCAAAGGAACCCAAGCCATGACCGCGACCAACTGGAAAAAGGGCGATTCAATCAGCATCACCACCACGACGGCCGGCGCCCAATCGATGGAAATCGTCACTTTCATTCGAAGGGCTACCGGCGGGCAAGCCGTCATCCTCGCGCCTGCCGCAGCCGCCGCAAAGATTCGCGCCGGCGAACTCGACTACCGCGTTTCCATCCTCACCGGCTTCGGTGGCGTCCGCGAAATCGAAACCCAATATTTCCACAAACTCGCCGCCCGCGGGCTTGTCGTGCGGAACTGAAACCCAAAGCCGCCCCGGCAACTTCGCCGGGGCGGCAACCACCCCGAAAGAAAAAGGAACCTCAACAATGACCACCGCAACCGCAACCGCCGCTACCGTCAAGTTTCAAGCCGGCGTTTCCTACTATTGCCGCTCAATCTGTAACTACGATTGCGTCTGGCATTTCCGAATCATCCGCCGCACCGCCGCTAGCGTTTGGGTTTTGGTCAACGGCGAGGAAGTTCGCCGCGGCGTTGAGGTTTGGGAAGGGGTTGAACAGTTCGCGCCGTTCGGCCGCTATTCAATGTCGCCAACCGTTTCGGCCGATCGCCGCTCTATCACGGTGGCGGGCTTCGAAGGCTGAAAGCCAAAGCCCGCCGGCATGGGGCCGGCGGGCGGCCTAGGAACCTAAACATGGAACCCACAAAAACCACCGCCGCCGCGATTGTGTCGCTCGTGAAAATGCACAACGAAACGCTAGGCATACTTCGCGAAATCGTCAGCCGCCGCCGCGAGTTTTTGGACGCGACAAGCCGCGGCGCGGAGGAATGCAAACGGGCGGCCAATGAATGCCACGCGGCGATACGCGAGGCGGAACGGTATCTAGAGCGCAGCGGGGCCGAACTATGAAACCGCGTTGGGATTCCATGTTGCGGGCGCTGCTGCTCTTGCGAATCGGGCAGGAACTTGGAAGCGACTCGCGGCTAGCGCGGGCCGTGGCGGAAACCCTCGATGCGCTGGCTATTCTGATTTCCGTATCACCGCGATGATTCGGCAAAGGTTAAGCCGCGTATCCTGATCCCGAAACCATAAGTTTGCGAACTCGACTACAACGGCCCGCATTAGCAAGCCGATAGCCCGATCGGTTGAGGGGCTACAGCCCCAGCGGTATTCCAACTCCTCGCGGCATTTCGCCGCGCAGACGTTGACGGCGGCGATCGTTTCGCGCCCGGCCGTTTTGGCCGCTTGGTTTTTTGCTAGCCGCAGCATCGCCCGCATCGGCCATTGTCGCGCGGCTTCTTGCGTCATAACGTCGCAAGTGTTCGGGATCGTCCGCGCCGGCTCCCCGAGCCGATCGCGGATTGTGCGTTGAAGTTCGGCCAGTAGCGCCGTCGAGGAATCACCCACGGGCTACCCCCTCGCCGCTAGCGGCTGGATGCCGGCGGGCATTTGCCGCCGGGGCAGGGGGCCGCGCCACCCTTGGCGCGCTCGCTGACGCATCGCGGGCAGCCGCACGCGCAGCGCTGTTCAATCTTGCCATCGGGTTTCCAGACCCCGCGGACACAAGTGCTGCCGCAGACGCAATCCGTTGGCCCCGGCGGGGCCGGTGGAACTGGGGCCGGGGAACCCTCGCGGGCAAGCGAAGCCGCCGCCAGAGCGACGGCCGCGGCCGCGCGGGGCCGTTCGTTATCAATCTGCGCGGGATCGGACGAAAGCCAGACAAGCCATGCCACAACCCACCGCCATAGAATCGCCATTTATTTGACCCCCCGAGCCGCGAACGATCGATACGCAACCAGACACAGCACCGCGCCAATCACAGACCACACTAGGCCAGCCGGCGAGTAGGCATCCCCGGTAAGCATCGCGTTTACCATGCCGCCAACGATGCTGCCGGCCACGCCGGTTGCGATTGTCTGCCACCCCGGCGACGGCTTATCAAGCGGAACGAACCATTCCGCGATCGACCCCGCGATAAGCCCGCAGACAATCCACCCGATAAGAGAAAACATTACCAACCCTCCCGGTGATTTAGTTCGCCGTGCCTGTAAGCGTGATTTGTGTAGTGGCTAGCCGTCTGCGGTTGCTCTGCGGCGAGCATTAGCCATAAACCCGTTTTCGCAAGCCGCGAGAAGAACTTAAACACGGGGCGGCTTTTGCCGCTGGGCTGCCACGGCAAAAACGAATCGCCCGCCTGTTGCCCTATCATCCAACCGCCCGCGAAAATGGCGACGGCTAGCGTTATTGTTTTGCGGTCAAACTTTGGGAACTCGCGCGATTCGCCCGCCGGGGCTACGATCGCGGCGCTAGTTTCGGTCATGCGATGTATCCAGAATGTTCGAAGATTCGACGTTAGGTTGCAACCAATCGCGATGGTTTAGATCGCGATACTTAAATCCGTTCGTGTCACCGATCGCCCAAGCATCCTCTAGCATTCGCTCCACTACGGAGCGCCTAGCCCAAAACGAACCATCCGGCTGATCCGCCGGCCATTTCGGGCCGGATATCCAGTTAGGCGACCAACTAT